>NZ_JBHIMK010000223.1:0-1966 GCF_042194085.1 Bartonella sp. MU70NMGDW | reverse complement strand
GTTTTTTTCCTTTACACCTTATTTATATCATGCTTCGATACAGAATAATGCATTTTTTAGTGTAATTTAACCTCAAAATAATTAAAGGGAACCCCCCAAAAATGAACTATAAACAAAATTTAAAAGATGGTCCTCAGATGAAACTACAACGTGGCCTAGATAACCGTCACGTACAACTTATAGCCCTCGGTGGAGCTATTGGAACAGGACTCTTCATGGGATCAGGAAAAACAATTAGTGTAGCAGGCCCTTCCATCGTACTCGTTTATGCTATTATTGGATGTGCCCTATACTTTGTCATGCGCGCTATGGGAGAATTATTGCTTTCTAATTCACAATACCGGTCCCTTATTGATTTTTCAACCGATATGCTAGGGCCGGGAATCGCTTTCTTTGTAGGCTGGAGCTATTGGTTGAGCTGGGTTGTAACTGGAGCTGCAGATATTATTGCCATCATCACTTATATGCACTTTTGGTGGCCAACGCTTAATCCATGGATTGCCGTTTTTTCTTGCATTGGTTTCTTTTTAATTTTTAATCTCTTTGCCGTAAAACTGTTTGGTGAACTTGAATTTTGGTTTGGTCTTATCAAAGTCGTAGCAATTTTAGCATTAATTGTTGTTGGTTTTTATATGATTGCTACGGGCTTTACTTCTCCCAATGGTACTGTTGCTTCTCTCAATCACGTATGGAACGATGGAAATATCTTTCCGCGAGGAATTACAGGTTTTTTTGCTGGATTTCAAATTGCCATTTTTTCTTTTGTTGGTATAGAAATTGCAGGAACAACTGCAGCTGAAGTCAAAAATCCTAAAAAAGTTCTACCAAAAGCAATTAATGCAATACCAGTACGTATTGTACTCTTTTACATCTTCTCTCTCATCGTGATTATGTCAGTCACACCTTGGGATCAAATTGTTCCAGAGAAAAGCCCCTTTGTTTCGATGTTTTGGCTTGCTGGTATTCCGATAGCTGCTGGTTTGGTAAACTTTGTCGTTCTCACCTCGGCTGCCTCTTCAGCAAATAGTGGTATTTTTTCGACTAGCCGCATGATATATGGGCTTGCAACACAAAAAGGTGCTCCTCCAATTTTAGGGAAGCTTTCCAAATACCATGTTCCAGCCAATGCTCTATTCTTTTCCTGCTTATGTATTTTAATAGGGTATACAATTGCCTCACTCTCTCCAAGCCTCATAAGTGCTTTCACAATTGTGACGAGCATCTCAGCTATTGCATTTTTATTCGTATGGTCTGTAATTTTGGTTAGCTATATTGTATATCGTCGCAAACACCCTCATCTGCATACTGAATCCGTCTACAAAATGCCAGGAGGAATTATCGTGTGCGGGATAATTTTAGTTTTCTTTGCTTTCATGCTCTATTTGTTAACATTAGAAGAAGACACCCTAACAGCTTTAAAATACGGTATATTCTGGTTTATTTGCTTAGGCATAACCTATTTTACATTTGTAAAGAAAAAAATGACTCAAGGTAACAAATAAAGTCTATACATAAAAACATCTCAAAAAAGGGTAATTTTAGTTACCCTTTTTCTACTTAACCTCCTCCCCAAACATCAAAAAACGAGGATTCCTACCAGCGTCGGTTTGTGAACAATCCGGCTTTGTTAAGGAGCATGCTGCTGACCATTTATATGGTTCACCTACATAAGGCTCTATGGGCTAGCCCTGCCCTGAATACTCACCACACATTCTAAAAATACTTCATGTGTAGAATGTTACATGCTTTATATCACTATTCTAAACAACAGTATTTTACAGCATAATAGGATAAGAAACGATCTATTCTGTAAAGAATTCTCTATAAACTTCACTGACATTGTTTACTAATAAAACATGAGATTTTATTTAAAACTCCCCCCAAAAAATTTATATTCAATTTTTTATCAAAATTAAAAATACAGCTCTAAGGAGAATATATCTTAATATTTATCTTCAATAAAAAA
>NZ_JBHIMK010000222.1:342-1968 GCF_042194085.1 Bartonella sp. MU70NMGDW | reverse complement strand
GTTTTGCTTTCGGGATTAGCACCAAGGCGCCCGATTAACGTCACTTTATTTAGCATATTTGTAGCCCCATTAGATTAGCAATTTATACATGAAAAATCTTAGCATAATTTGCATATTTATTCAATTATTTCAAAAGGATATTATTGTTTTTTAACATATAAAATTATGTTTACGGTGTATAAAATAAGGGGATCAAGGTATTCTATTCTGCAAGCACCGTTTTTTTTCTACTTTCTCCATGAGTTCCTTGCACTTTGTCAGATCTTGTTGTGAAAGAGACTTAAACATTCTAACAAACGTGTTAGAAATTTCATGGTTAAGTGGGTCAGAAGAGTTCATTGTAAAATTCTTACGACAAATATTTGCTTCTCTTCTCAAGATAGAAGCCGTTTCTTCATCTAAAGCATATTTCTCAATGATCTTTTCTTCCATGTCAGCAGGTATAGGCTTTTTGCCAATTTCTACAGAAGATAAAAATGCTATAGATACGCCTAATTTATTAGCCATATCTAATAAACGTTCTGTCCGATCAATACGAATTTTACGTAAGGTTTTGCCAAATGGTGTAAGCATGTGATTAAAGCTCCTTTTAATGCAATCTGCAATTAAGCTGCTTTGAGAAGCGAGCCTATATTCTTTTCTAAAAATTGAGGTACTTTGATTTTAGGTGAAAAAATCATCAATTCGGTAGCTTGCCTTTTCTCTTGTAGAGAATATTGTAAGCTAAATTCTATTGAGAGATATTGCCTATACAAAAATTTAATTTCTTCAACGTTGTCATAAGTAATTAGCCAAGGCGCTGTCACATGTTGGGAGATGACATTCTCTAAATTATTATGATCATTAGCTTTGTAAAACGAAGTGTAAAGCCCTTTTCCTTTTTTAAAATAAGGAGGGTCCATATAAAAAAAGGTGTTTTCATCAGTTCCATAACGCAGCAAAAATTCCCGTGCATTTAAACGAGTTAAATGTATTTTATCTTTTTGTTCACTTATGCGAAGAATGCGTTCAATTATATTCTCTTTGTTAAATCGGCAATCTATTTTATAGGCACCGCTTTGTCCTTTCCCTCCAATTGGTCCAGCATTTTTAATAATTCCAGATCTATTTGTGCGATTCAAAAAGAGTGCTGCAAATCCTGCGCTAAGCACATCTGCACTTGCAGGAGAAATTTCTTTTTGTATGTACCATTCTTCTAAGTTAATGGTCGTTGTATTGATTTTTTCTATTAATTCTTCCGTCTTGTGCAAAACGCAATACCAAAAGCTCCAAATGAACAGATCAATATCGTTAATGTGAATATCTTTAACATCACCATTAAAAAGAAGCTTTAGAGCAAGTCCGCACCCGCCAGCAAATGGCTCTCTATAGGAACAGCCATTTAATGCATTTTTCTCAAATATTTCTTTGATTTTTCCATACAGTGCAGCCTTACCGCCTGGATATCTCAATGGTGAGCAGACATGAGTCATTGTTACGCGCCTTTTTCAATGATTTTTTGATGTTTTTGTTGATTTCATCTATGAACGTTGAGAAGAGACAACGCCATTTAATCTGAACAGTTTTATAAAATCGGAAATTTTACTTTTGGTTTTTAACTGAGCACTGTAGTGTGTAAATAGATAT
>NZ_JBHIMK010000222.1:0-264 GCF_042194085.1 Bartonella sp. MU70NMGDW | reverse complement strand
AGCAATATCTGAGTACCAAAGTACAGTATCCAATGTAAAAGAAAGCTTATGCTCTACGTACTTAGAAATAATAGGTAAAGAGACCGTTTCTTTATAACCACTTGGGAAAATTAAAACGACAAGCGCTAAAATTATTATATTTAAAAGTCGGTGCATATACTGTTGTAAATCACGTGTTAGTTTCACCCAACCCGTTGTATCATCATCTTTATATTTTGGATTGTTCTGCAACTCAGAAGGGATATTGGAATTGCATAAAATTGC
>NZ_JBHIMK010000221.1:0-1970 GCF_042194085.1 Bartonella sp. MU70NMGDW | reverse complement strand
TCTATTGTTGCAGGTCTTGGGAATATTTATGTTTGTGAGGCACTTTGGCGGAGTCGTTTGTCTCCACAACGTGGTGCTTTTACATTGGCATCAAAAACGGCACGTACATGTGAATTTGCAGATTCTTTAGCACAGAATATACGCAATGTGATTTCTGAAGCCATTTTGTCTGGTGGCTCTTCTTTACGTGATTATATGCGTGTGGATGGTTCACTTGGTTATTTTCAACACGCTTTTTCAGTTTATGGACGAGAAGGCAAGCAATGTTTGGAATGTGGCACGCCTATTGTGCGTATTTTACAGGCTGGACGTTCAAGTTTTTACTGTTCACAATGTCAAAAATGAATAAGGTGTCTTGCAAAATCTTACAAGAGGCTTAAAGTCATCGTATCTATAATATAATTACACAAGGCTTGAGAGGTTTTTTTATGCTGAATAAAGTGTTAACACATCTTGATGAAAATATAGAAAAGAGCCTTGAACGCCTTTTTTCTCTTTTACGTTTCCAATCGATTTCTACGGATTTGGCTTATAAGGATGAATGTCGTAAAGCAGCTGATTGGTTAGTAGAAGATTTAAAAACAATAGGTTTTGAGGCTTCAAGACGCGATACACCAGGTCATCCAATGGTCGTTGGACATCATCCAGGTCCTTCAGATGATTGTTTGCATGTGTTGTTTTACGGACATTATGATGTTCAGCCTGTTGATCCATTAAATTTATGGGAAGATGATCCCTTTAATCCTTCATTAAAAGAAAAACCTACAGAAAAAGTTATTTGTGCTCGTGGAGCTTCGGATGACAAAGGTCAGCTTATGACCTTTGTTGAGGCATGTCGTGCGTTTAAGAAAGAAACGGGCCAGTTACCCATTAAAGTTACTGTTTTATTTGAGGGAGAAGAAGAAAGTGGCTCTTCTTCTCTTGTTCCTTTTTTAAAAGAAAATAAGGATGAGCTTAAGGCTGATTGTGCATTGGTTTGTGATACAGCGATGTGGAATGCAGATACACCATCTGTTTGTATTGCTCTTCGGGGTATTTTAGGAGAAGAGGTTACGATTACATCAGCCGATCGTGATTTGCATTCTGGTGCTTTTGGAGGGGTAGCAGCCAATCCTATTCATATTTTAACGAAAATCTTAGCAGGGCTTCATGATGACAATGGTCGGGTAACGCTTCCAGGTTTTTATGATGGAGTAGAAGAAACACCTCCACAGATTTTGCAGTCATGGAATGCACTGAATTGTACTGCTGAAAACTTTCTTGGTCCTGTAGGACTTTCCATTCCTGTTGGTGAAAAAGGACGGAGCATTTTAGAACTTGTATGGGCGCGTCCTACAGCAGAAGTTAACGGGATTAGTGGTGGTTATGAAGGAGAAGGAATGAAAACGGTTATTGCTTCTCAAGCGAATGCGAAAGTATCTTTCCGTTTAGTGCATAAGCAAGATCCAGAAAAGATACGCCAAGCTTTCCGTCATTATGTGCGCAGTCTAATTCCTGCTGATTGTACTGTTGAATTTAAGGGGCATGGCGGTTCTTCTGCAATTCAAATCCCTTATGATTCACCTTTTATCAAGGCAGCAAAAGAAGCTTTATCGCAAGAATGGAGCAATCCTGCTATACTCGATGCTATGGGAGGATCAATTCCGGTTGTTGGAGATTTTCAGTCAATTCTTGATATGGAATCTGTGCTGGTTGGATTTGCATTGTATAATGATCGTATTCATTCTCCCAATGAAAAGTATAATTTAAAATCGTTTCATAAGGGGCAGCGGTCTTGGGCGCGTATTCTTGCAGCTTTTGCAAATAGGAGGGTAAATGGCTGAGATTCGCGTTCATCAAGGTGATTTACCAAACTTAGATAATTATAAAACTGATGCTGTTGCGATTGATACCGAAACTTTAGGGTTACAACCCCATCGTGATCGTTTATGTGTTGTTCAGCTTTCTTCTGGAGATGGTACTGCCGATAT
>NZ_JBHIMK010000220.1:0-1971 GCF_042194085.1 Bartonella sp. MU70NMGDW | reverse complement strand
ATATCGGCAGTACCATCTCCAGAAGAAAGCTGAACAACACATAAACGATCACGATGGGGTTGTAACCCTAAAGTTTCAGTATCAATCGCAATGGCGTCAGTTTTATAATTATCTAAGTTTGGTAAATCACCTTGATGAACGCGAATCTCAGCCATTTACCCTCCTATTTGCGAAAGCAGCAAGAATACGCGCCCAAGACCGCTGCCCCTTATGAAACGATTTTAAATTATACTTTTCATTAGGCGAATGAATACGGTCATCAGCCAGTCCAAAACCAACCAAAAGAGTTTCCATACCAAGAATTGACCGAAAATCTGCTACAATTGGGATCGAGCCCCCCATAGCTGTCAAAACAGCAGGCACTTCCCACTCTTGTGATAAGGCATCCTTCGCCTCCTTGATAAAAGATGAATCATCAGAAATCTGAAGTGCCGGAGAAGAACCGTGATTCTTAAATTCAACCTTACAATCAGCCGGAATTGAGCTACGTACATAATCACGCAACGCTTGGCGTATTTTCTCTGGATCTTGCTTATGCACCAAACGACACGATACTTTTGCACTCGCTTGAGAAGCAATAACCGTTTTCATCCCTTCCCCTTCATAGCCGCCACTAATACCATTAATTTCCATGGTAGGACGTGCCCATACAAGCTCTAAAATGCTCCGCCCTTTTTCACCAGCAGGAATGGAAAGCCCTATAGGACCAAGAAAATTTTCAGCAGTACAATTAAGTTCATTCCATAACTGCAAAATATGGGGAGGTGTTTCTTCTACGCCATCATAAAAACTAGGAAGTGTTACCCTATTATTTTCATCGTGAAGTCCTGCTAAGATTTTCGTTAGAATACGAATGGGATTAACTGCTACTCCTCCAAAATAACCAGAATGCAAATCACGATTCGCTGCTGTAATAATTATCTCTTCTGCCATAATTCCCCGAAGAGAAAGAGCAATAGATGGTGTATCCGCATCCCACATTGACGTGTCACAAACCAATGCATAATCTGCCTTAAGTTCATCTTTATTTTCTTTTAAAAAAGGAATAAGGGAAGGAGAAGCACATTCTTCCTCACCTTCACATAAAATAGTAACTTTAACAGGAAGATGCCCTGTTTCTTTCTTAAATGCACGACATGCTTCAATAAAAGTCATCAACTGACCTTTGTCATCCGAAGCTCCACGAGCACAAATAACTTTCTCTCCATCTCTCTCTTTTAAAGAAGGTGTAAATGGATCATCCTCCCATAAACTCAAAGGATCAACAGGTTGAACATCATAATGTCCGTAAAACAAAACATGCAAACAATCATCCGAAGGTCCTGGATGATGCCCAACAACCATTGGATGACCCGGTGTATCACGGCGTGAAGCCTCAAAACCGATGCTTTTTAAATCCTCTACTAACCAATCAGCTGCTTTACGACATGCATCCTTGTAAGCCGAGTCTGTAGAAATCGATTGAAAACGTAAAAGAGAAAAAAGGCGTTCAAGGCTCTTTTCTATATTTCCATCAAGATGTGTTAGTACTTTATTCAGCATAAAAAAAACCTCTCAAGCCTTGTGTAATTATACTATAGATACGACGACTTTAAGCCTCTTGTAAGATTTTGCAAGACACCTTATTCATTTTTGGCATTGTGAGCAGTAAAAACTTGAACGTCCAGCCTGTAAAATACGCACTATAGGCGTTCCACATTCCAAACATTGCTTGCCTTCTCGTCCATAAACTGAAAAAGCATGTTGGAAATAACCAAGTGAACCATCTATATGCATATAATCACGTAAAGAAGAGCCACCAGACAAAATGGCTTCAGAAATCACATTGCGTATATTTTTTGCTAAAGAATCTGCAAATTCACATGCACGTGCCGTTTTTGATGCCAATGTAAATGCACCACGTTGTGGAGACAAACGACTCCGCCAAAGTGCCTCACAAACATAAATATTCCCAAGACCTGCAACAATAGA
>NZ_JBHIMK010000022.1:0-25821 GCF_042194085.1 Bartonella sp. MU70NMGDW | reverse complement strand
TCTTCCCATGATCAACGTGACCAATCGTACCAATATTAACATGCGGTTTTGTTCGTTCAAACTTGCTCTTCGCCATCTGAGCTCTCCATTTTCCGTCCAAGCCAAGGACTAAGTTAAAAATTAATTACCAACCTGAAATTACGCGTATTTCTTTTGAATCTCCAAAGCAACAGCCGAAGGTACAGGCTCGTAATGATCAAACTGCATTGTATACTGTGCACGCCCCTGACTCATAGAGCGAAGGGTATTCACATAACCAAACATATTTGCCAAAGGAACCATTGCATTCACAACCGTTGCAATACCGCGCGCTTCAGTTCCCGAAATCTGTCCCCGACGAGAATTGAGATCACCAATAACATCACCAACATAATCATCTGGTGTAACAACTTCCACCTTCATGATCGGTTCAAGAAGCTGCGCACCAGCCTTCTTTGCTCCATCACGAAAAGCTGCACGAGCAGCAATTTCAAAAGCCAAAACCGAGGAATCAACATCGTGATAGCCACCATCAATGAGTGTCGCTTTTACACCAAGCATAGGAAAGCCCGCAAGAGGACCTGACCCCATAACACTTTCAATCCCTTTTTGGACACCAGGAATATATTCTTTAGGAACAGCACCACCAACAATCTTTGACTCAAAAATAAAGTCATCACCATCATGAGGCTCAAAAATAATTTTTACACGAGCAAATTGACCAGCACCACCCGATTGTTTCTTATGCGTATAATCAATTTCCGCCATTTTAGTAATTGACTCACGATAAGCAACTTGAGGCTGCCCAACATTTGCTTCAACCTTAAATTCACGGCGCATACGGTCAACAATAATATCAAGATGAAGCTCACCCATTCCAGCTATAATAGTCTGACCAGATTCCTCATCCGATTTAACACGAAATGAAGGATCTTCGGCTGCCAGACGATTAAGAGCAATACCCATTTTTTCTTGATCTGCTTTTGTTTTCGGTTCAATTGCAATCTCAATAACGGGCTCTGGAAATTCCATCCGCTCCAAAATAACAGGCTTCAAAGGATCACAAAGAGTATCACCTGTTGTCGTCTCCTTAAGTCCTGCAAGAGCAACAATATCACCAGCAAATGCTTCTTCAATATCCTCACGAGAATTTGAATGCATTTGAAGCATACGCCCCAAACGCTCTTTCTTCTTTTTCACAGTATTCTCAAGAGAAATACCTTTCTGAACTTTACCTGAGTAAATACGACAGAACGTCAACGAACCAACAAAAGGATCATTCATAATTTTAAAAGCAAGCATAGATAGTGGAGCATCATCTGAAGATTCGCGTGTCGTCTCAGTCTCAGTCTTCACATCAATACCACTAATTGCCGGAACATCAACTGGAGAAGGAAGATAAGAAACAACAGCATCCAAAAGCGGCTGAATTCCCTTGTTTTTAAAAGCTGTACCACAAAGAACCGGATGAAACTGAACTTCTACTGTCCCCCTACGAATGAGAGAAACAAGCTGTTCATTGGTTGGCATAACACCTTCCAAATAAGCCTCTGTCGCAGCTTCATCAACCTCCACAGCCATCTCAATCAATTTCTCGCGATATTCTTCAGCTTTCTCTCTTAAATCAGAGGGAATTTCACTTATCACCGCCGAGGCACCAATAGAACCATCCCACTTTAAAGCCTTCATTTCTACAAGATCAACAACGCCTTCAAAGTCATTTTCAGCACCAATCGGCAACTGCAAAACAAGCGCTTTAGCACCCAACCGAGAACCAACCATCTCCACACTACGATAGAAGTCAGCTCCTATTTTGTCCATTTTATTAACAAAAACCATACGAGGCACACGATATTTCTCAGCCTGCCGCCAAACAGTTTCCGTCTGAGGCTCCACACCAGCATTTGCATCCAACAAGGCTATCGCACCATCAAGAACACGCAAAGAGCGCTCAACTTCAATCGTAAAATCAACGTGCCCTGGCGTATCAATAATATTAAAGCGACGCTTCCGACCATCACGCCCTTCCCAAAACGTCGTTGTCGCAGCAGACGTAATCGTAATACCGCGCTCCTGCTCCTGCTCCATCCAATCCATCGTAGAAGCACCATCATGGGTCTCGCCAATTTTATGATTCTTACCGGTATAGAACAGAATACGTTCAGTCATCGTAGTCTTACCAGCATCAATATGCGCCATAATACCAAAATTACGATAATCTTCAATTTTATATTCGCGAGCCATTATATTTGCCTTAGTTTAAAACTTCTACCAGCGATAGTGAGAAAAAGCACGATTAGCCTCAGCCATACGATGAACATCTTCACGCTTTTTCACGGCAGAACCGCGATTATTAGCCGCATCCATCAATTCACCAGATAAACGCTCAATCATCGTCGTTTCATTCCGACCACGTGCCGCAGCAATCAACCAACGAATAGCAAGAGCCTGACGACGATCAGGACGAACATCAATCGGAACTTGATAAGTAGCACCACCAACACGGCGTGAGCGAACCTCAATATGAGGAGCAACATTCTCTAAGGCCCGATGAAATAGAGCCACAGGATCTGTTTTTACTCTTTTTTCTACAGAATCGAGCGCACCATAAACAATACGCTCTGCAACTGATTTTTTACCATCAAACATAATGGCATTCATAAATTTCATAATAACCAAATCACCAAACTTAGGATCTGGATTAATTTCACGCTTTTCTGCTCTATGACGACGGGACATCGGCTTTGTCTCTCAATATTATTTTGGACGCTTTGCGCCATACTTTGAACGACGCTGTTTACGATTCTTGACACCCTGCGTATCAAGTAAACCACGAATAATGTGATAACGAACTCCTGGCAAATCTTTCACACGACCACCGCGAATCATCACAACAGAGTGCTCTTGAAGATTATGTCCCTCTCCAGGAATATAACCAATCACCTCAAATCCATTCGTCAAGCGAATCTTAGCAACTTTACGAAGAGCAGAATTAGGTTTCTTCGGTGTTGTTGTATAAACACGCGTACAAACACCACGCTTCTGCGGATTCGACTGCAAAGCAGGAACCTTATTACGTTTAACTGGCGCTACACGCGGTTTGCGAATCAACTGGTTTACGGTAGGCATGCAACCTTCCTCTTTTCAATCTATATTCGTCTCACCCAATCGGGCTTTTCTATTTCATTTCTATCCACTCCAAAAGAATCGGAACAGATATCTAAGTCTACACACAAAATCGGGCATACCTGCAAAAACAGTTCACCCGACCACAAGCAGAGAAGGCAATAGCCTTTTGCACTAGCATTTGCTTTTAATCTTCTTAACACCTGTGAATAATCTTTCGGTTCATATCCAAAACACCTGATCACATCCACATCGGTTATGTCCATCTCTAATAGCGAGAACACTTACATTCGTCAAGAACTAAACAGCAGAAAGTTTTTAAAAATGAAAATAAATTAAATTTTAAAACTTTAAATTTGCTTTTGCCGCTACTCTTGATAAATCAATTTACCATAGTAATATCCCTATAAATAAAAGAAGCAGCAATGTGACTGTAATAAAACATGAATGCAGTAAATTAAATTGAATTACATACTTGATATCTAATGATGAGCGCCATGAAAATAGCAACGTGGAATATTGCTGGAATAAAAGCACGACATGAAACATTATGTCAATGGCTGCAGCAAAGCCAGCCGGACATAGTCTGTTTACAGGAAATTAAAAGTATTGATGAAAATTTTCCACGCGATGCAATTGAAAATTTAGGTTACCACATAGAAACACACGGACAAAAAAGTTTTAATGGTGTTGCGATTCTCTCTAAAAAAACACCGGATGAAGTGATCCGTCGATTACCAGGCAACGATAATGATGAGCAGACACGTTACATTGAAGCTGTTTATTCAACAAACAAAGGTGTTGTTCGTGTTGCATCTCTCTATTTACCAAATGGGAATCCTATTGAGAGTAAAAAATATTCCTATAAAATAGAATGGATGGAAAGATTACATACACATGCAAAATCATTGCTTGCGTATGAAGAACCCCTTATTCTAGCGGGTGATTATAATGTCATCCCCGCTCCATTAGATGCAAAAAAACCTCAAGAATGGTATCAAGATGCCTTATTTCTTCAAGAAACAAGAAAAGTATTTCAACGTATTCTTAATTTAGGTCTTTACGATGCTATCCGGAATGTCACCGATACTCCCTCCTTCAGTTTCTGGGATTTTCAGGCGGATTCTTGGCCTAAAAATAATGGGATTCGCATTGATCATTTATTATTATCACCAGAAGCTGTTGATCAGCTTATTTGTGCTCATAGTCAAACAGAAGTAAGAGGATATCAAAAACCGTCCGACCACGTTCCTGTTTGGATTCACCTTAATATCAATTAAGAAAGTACACCCCCCATTATGAAACAACAAAAAAATTCCACTCAAAAATAATAACTATGCTACACCATGTAAACAGTATATCTTAAACAGCTAAAGTAAAGATAAATGAATGGAGGACATAAATGAAGAAATCATTATTAATGTTTATTGCAGCAACGGCCATTGGTTTCACAAGCGTCGCGCATGCTGAACATGATACTCTTGAAAAAATAAAACGAACAGGGGAAATTACTTTAGGTGTCCGTGAATCATCTGGTTTAGCCTACGCCCTTGGTAATAATAAATATGTAGGTTTTCATACAGAAATGGCAGAACGTATCATTGATGATATCTCAAAAAAAATTGGTAAACCAATTAAAATTCATTATCTTCCCATCACTTCTCAAAATAGAATTCCTCTCTTAAAAAATAAAACCTATGATTTTGAGTGCGGCTCAACAACAAATGATATTGCCCGCAGTAAAGAAGCAGCATTTGCTTATACGACATACATTGAAGAGGTTCGGATTGCTGTAAAGAAAAACTCTAACATTAAATCTCTTGACGATTTAAATGGAAAAACAGTCGCAACGACCACCGGTACAACATCTGTTCAACTTATTCGTAAAAACAAACGTGCAAAAAACATTCAGTTTAAAGTTTTAAAGGGGAAAGATCACGGAGATAGTTTTTTATTATTAGAATCTGGTAAGGCAGATGCTTTTGTTATGGATGCTTCAATTCTTGCTGGACATATTGCTAAATCAAAGAATCCATCTGATTATGTCATTCTTGATACAGTACTTTCAGTCGAACCTATCGCCTGTATGCTCAGATTAAATGACAAAAAATTTGAACAAACAATCAACGATAGTATCGTACGTCAGATTAAAGATGAATCACTTGAAAAGCTTTACAATAAGTGGTTTATGAAACCGATTCCACCTGCTAACACTGTTATGAACCTTCCCTTGTCAAAACAAACAAGATATGCTTGGGATCACCCAAATAATAAGCCTCGAGAAAGCTACACAGAGAAAGATTTATAAAATTTAATAAAGAAGAACCACACTCTTTAAAAATTGAGTGTGGTTTATATTTTAATTCACTTTTTAATAAATTTAGCCTATGTAGATGCGCTTAATTTATTGTCCTATTTGTGAATGACTAATTTGAGGGAATATCAATTAATGGACTTTTCTTTCCTTTGTAGAGATGACCTTACCCAAACACTGGTAACAGGATGCATGGGAACTCCCGGCGTAAGTCATACCTATTTAGATACACTTCTCGATGGCTTAAAAAATACGGTTATATTGTCTATCACTTCACTTATCTTAGCTGTATTGTGTGGTGTTATTATAGGAACAATGCGCACTTTACCCAAAACATCGATAATCAATTATATATTTCGCACTATCGGTGCTATTTGGGTAGAGATTATGCGTAATATTCCCCTCCTTGTACAAGTATTTTTGTGGTATTTTGTTGTTCCTAAGATTTATCCACCAGCAATGAAATTTTCCCCTATTCTCTTAATAACATGCGCATTAGGATTCTTTACATCTGCACGCATTGCAGAACAGGTTCGTTCAGGCATTGAAGCGATTCCTTCTGGACAACGTTATGCTGCTATGGCAATGGGGTTTACAACTTATCAAAGTTATCGCTATATAATACTACCACGTGCTATACGTACAATTATGCCGCCTCTTACTTCAGAAGCAATGGGCATTGTAAAAAATTCATCTATAGCATTCGCCGTTTCAATAAACGAGCTCATGCAATTTCAATACCAAGCAATTGAAGAGGTAAGCCATGTTTACGAAAACTATTTGCTTGTTACGATTCTTTATATTCTAATAGCCTTATTCGTATTCATTGTGATGACCGTCATTGAACAAATACTCAAAATTCCTAATTTTCAAACAAAGGGAAATTGAAAATGATGAATTTCATAAGCTCTCAGTTTGGACTTTATTTTCCTTTCAATTTTTCCGACTTTGATTTTTCCTTTTTTACCTTTGATGTATTTCGTTCTTACATTTTATCAGGTTTGCTCTTTAGCGTTTTTCTAACTCTTTTTGCAACGGTATTGGGGTTTGTTTTCGGCACCCTTTTAGCAATGATGCGCCTTTCTTCCATAAAACTTCTTTCTTGGTTTGCAATCGTTTACATAACAGCTATGCGTTCAATACCACTTGTGATGGTTATCTTATGGTTTTTCGTGCTTTTGCCTTTTTTAACCGGTACATCCATCGGTGCAAATAAATCAGCACTCATTACCTTTACCGCATTTGAAACGGCTTATTTTGCAGAAATTATGCGTGCTGGCATAAACTCAGTTTCGCAAGGACAAAAATATGCGGGACAAGCTCTCGGAATGACATATTGGCAAAGTATGTACATTGTCATTCTTCCTCAAGCCTTTAGGGACATGCTACCAGTTTTTTTAACACAAGTTATTATCCTTTTTCAGGATACAACCCTTGTTTATGCAATCAGTGGCAACAGTCTTTTAAATGGTTTTGATATTGCTGCTAATAATTTTGGTGTAAAGCAAGAAGCTTATATCTTAGCAGCTGTTTTCTATTTTGTTATCTGTTTTACACTGTCACAAATAGTTTTGTATTTACAAAAAAAAGTATCCATTATTCGCTAATAGGAAAAAAAATGTCTACTCATATGATCGAAATAAAAAATGTTTCTAATTGGTATGGCGAAATTAACGTCCTTAAAAACTGTACAACCAACATTAATAAAGGAGAGGTCGTTGTCGTTTGTGGTCCATCAGGATCAGGAAAGTCAACACTCATTAAAACTATTAACGCTCTCGTTCCTTTTCAAAAAGGTGAAATTTGGATTAACGGAGTACCAGTTCATTCAAAAAAAACGAATCTGCCTAAATTGCGAAGTCAGGTGGGAATGGTATTTCAACACTTCGAGCTTTTCCCCCATTTATCTGTCACAGAAAATTTGACAATTGCGCAAATCAAAGTCCTAAAACGAAGCAAAAAAGAAGCACTTGAACGTGGATTGTTGTATCTTGAACGCGTTGGGCTGATTGAACACAAAGATAAATATCCTGGTCAACTTTCTGGAGGGCAACAACAACGTGTTGCTATTGCACGTGCCTTAACTATGGATCCACTTGTCATGCTTTTTGATGAACCAACATCTGCTCTAGATCCTGAAATGGTAGGTGAAGTGCTCGATGTCATGATTAGCTTAGCAGAAGAAGGTATGACGATGATTTGTGTAACCCATGAAATGGGATTTGCACAAAAAGTCTCGGAGCGTGTTATTTTCATAGATCAAGGAACAATTCTTGAAGACTGTTCATCTAAAGAGTTCTTTTCTGATCCACAAGCGAGAACACCAAGAACGCAAGAATTTTTGTCTAAAATCTTAAGTCATTAGCCGTTATATTATCACAAAAAGCTATCTCTACTGTAAACTTAGACACAAGACAGTAGAGTTTAATAACGGATGAGAGAATGTAAAAATATTATAATCAGATGTTTAAAAACTGTTATTTTTTAAAATATCAGCAACCAGTGAAATTGCTGTACGTCTCTCAAATTCATTACAAAGAGCAAAAGCCTGTTCTTGCAAAGGGCGAATCCAATTTCTGTCTTTTACATTAGCTTTTTCATAGGCAGCAGTTAACAATGCTGCCCCACGGACAATTTTTCCTTCTTGAAGCAGCATATTTCCAAGCATTGCTTGGGCGGAAGGATTTCCTTTTTTTGCTGAAAGTTGAAACCATCGTGCTGCTTGTATAAGATTCTTCTCCCTTCCCTCTCCCTTTAAAAATATTTTTCCTAAATGATACTGAGCTTTAGAATTTCCATAGTTCACCGCAGCCTGCATATAAAGATGAGCAGCATAAGAAGGATCAGGTTTCACAGGTGATTGAGGAATACCTTTTTTTATATATCCCGCAAGTTTAACCAATGCATCAGAAACATAACTTTCATCCTCTGAACCAAGATCAGTGCCTTTTTCAACAATATATGCAAAAAAATAATATGCCTTATAATCATTTTTAGGGACACCATCACCATTTGCATAGATAGAGCCTAGTTTCCAATTCGCACCAATATGGCCTCTCTTAGCCGCACGACGTAATGCTGCAATAGCCTGATTTATATGCCCATCTTTATAAGCAGACATACCACGTTTAAAAAAATAAAACGCACCATCATTCGCTTCTTGCAAGCTATTGACATCTATTGCATAAACAGTCGAAAAAAATCCCCCTAAAATCACAACAATAGTGGCTTTTTTCCATATCTGAAACCTATTAACCATTTCCCCCCTATCTCAATTTTAATGATTATATCTGTTACAAATTTCTTTGTAGATATTTAAACCCTTTTTCTTAGTAAAAAGCACACGCGATTTCAAAATAAAAATTTTAAAAGAAAAGATCAATAAATAAAAACCATCCAAAATGTTCGATAAAATTAAGTATCCATTTTTATATATAACAAATTGATTTTTAAATATAAATCATTATCCTATATTTTGTAACACCTCCTTTAACATTCTAGGATTTATTGATTTTAAAATTTTATACGTATAAGTAAAAATCGCTCAATAAAATAACGTGCATTAAACAGCAACTTGAGAACGAAGAGAATACATGATGAATGGTAAGCATTTAAGTATAAAAAACAATACGAAAGATAGATAAATATAATGATGATCGTTAACTTATAACTTCACAACTGCCTTACCACCTTAAAGATGAAGTTTTTTGCCACCGTCAATCTATAAACAATACAGCTTTTTGCTTAACAGATTCCACCTAACATCATTTCACATGGAATTACTTCATACTTTATACACAAGCCCTACCTCAGAATACTCACCACTACATACAACAAAAATACCACATGTGTAATTTTACATGCCTTATATTGCTACTCTAAATGATGATGTTTTACAGTAATAAAACAACGTACTGATTTATAATGATAATTTACTTTTTTGCATATTGAATGAGTCCCTCGAATATCGTAAGATTCTCTTATTCAAAACCTGTTCCATGTTGAATCAATCAAAACCATCCGCTTGCACATTACAAGCAGAGAGAGCTATGTGGATAAAAACTCTGTGTAAGAAAGAACTAACAATGCCTCTCATGAACGGTCTTAAGTGCCAAGTCCTTGTCCGGATTGGGGCGGGATAGCGCCACAGCGCTTGTTACTTTACAAGCGTAAAGAAGGGGAGCTCAATAGATTTACCGTTATACTATTCATGATCTCTGTCATGAGATAGGCTTGGGTACCTTAAAAGATGTTTTTTTAATGATAAACAGAAAACAATGGATTTCAGTAGAGATTTTATGATCGTTCATGAAAAACTAACAAAAGAAAAAGTCTCTTTAAAGAAGATCTATACCAAACCTAATGGTATGAAATCATCCACAAAAAAGTAAAAAGTTGAAATCAATCCAACCGCTCTAAAGCAACAAATATCTTCTTCTGCGCTGCACGCAGTTCTACAACCCTGTTCCGTTCACGCTCAACAATTTCTGCTTTCGCATTTGCTATAAATTTGGGGTTGTTTAACTTAAGCGATATTTTCTCAATATCTTGTTCAATTTTACTGACATCTTTCCTCAAACGAACACGTTCAGCCTCCAAATCGATCAACTGTCCTAATGGTAAACAAAAAACAGCCTCTCCCAAAATCATTTGTGCCGACACTTCCGGAACTTTATCAGAGAAATCAATAACTTCAATACGCGCTAATTTTTTAAGAAGTGCATCATAACGCTTCACACGCTCTCGCGTTACTTCCCCTCCTTCAACAACAACAAGAGGTGCTTGTGTTGCCACTGGAATATTCATTTCAAAACGTACAGACCGAATCCCTGTAACGACATCAATAAGCCAATTAATATCATCAGCAGCTTCTTCATCTATCAATGTTTCCTCTGGCCATTTTGTCAATGCGAGCATATCCTCACGCTTGATGGCTTGCGTTTCTGTAAGAGACCACAACTCTTCCGTCATATGAGGCATAAAAGGATGAAGAAGTTTATAAACTTCATCTAAAACCCAAGCAGTACAAGCTTGAACCTCATTTTTAGCATCTTCATTTTCCCCCTGAAAAATAGGTTTGAGAAGCTCCAAATACCAATCACATAATGTATTCCAAACGAAACGGTAAAGTGTGGCAGCAGACTCATTAAATTTATAGTGTTCAATACCAGTCGTCACTGCTGAAATCGTTTTAGATAACTCTGTTAAAATCCAACGATTAAGCGCCAATTTTGCTTGTTCTGGCTTAAAAGTTGGATCATGCTTCACACCATTCATCTGTGCAAATCGGGTAGCATTCCACAATTTCGTAGCAAAATTACGATAACCAGCAATACGAGAAGCGTCAAGTTTTACATCACGACCTTGTGCTGCCATAATAGCTAAAGTAAACCGAAGTGCATCAGCACTATATTGATCAATAAGCTCTAAGGGATCAATAATATTTCCCTTTGATTTTGACATCTTCGCACCCTTTTGATCCCGAACAAGAGCGTGCACATAGACCGTTGGAAAAGGAACGTCACCCATAAAGTGAAGTCCCATCATCATCATACGAGCAACCCAGAAAAAAATAATATCAAATCCTGTCACAGACAAAGATGTTGGGTAAAAAGTAGATAATTCAGTCGTTTTATTTGGCCATCCTAATGTTGAAAAAGGCCAGAGAGCTGATGAAAACCAAGTATCTAAAACATCCGGATCACGGATTAATTCAACAACCTCACCATAATGAGCATAAGCTGAATCTAAAGCCTCTTTTTCACTTTTTTCAACAAAAACCGTCCCATCAGGACCATACCAAGCAGGAATCTGATGTCCCCACCACAATTGGCGAGAAATGCACCAAGGTTGAATATTTTCCATCCAATTGAAGTAAGTCTTTTTCCAGCTATCAGGAACGAACCGCGTTTTGCCTTGTTGAACAGCCTCTATCGCTGGCTTTGCTAATTCAGCAGCATGAACATACCATTGATCTGTCAAAAACGGCTCAATAAGAACACCACTGCGATCTCCATGAGGAACCATATGGGTATGATCATCAACAGAGGCTAAATATCCCTGTTCTTCCATCAAAGAAACAATCTTCTGGCGCGCAACAAAACGATCAGATTTATCGAGATTTTCTACTAACATTTTTAATTCATCTGACAAAATCAAACCATCAAAAAAGGCTTCATTTTCACGGAGAAAAATCTCGGCTTTTTGGGTAAAAATATTGATCAAGCGTAAATGATTACGCTGTCCTACTTCAAAGTCATTAAAGTCATGAGCTGGTGTGATTTTTACAGCACCACTTCCAGCTTCAGGATCAGCATGCGTATCACCAACAATTAATAACCTACGACCAACAAGTGGCAAAAGAGCATTTTTACCGATAAGATTTTTATAACGCTCATCTTCAGGATTAACAGCAATTCCTGTATCACCAAGCATTGTTTCTGGTCGTGTTGTCGCCACTGTTATAAAAGTTGTCGCATCATTTGGATCAAAAATTTTACCCTCAAGTGGATATCTAAAGTGCCACAAATGTCCTTGAACTTCTTTTTGCTCAACTTCAAGATCTGAAATAGCTGTCAACAATTTAGGATCCCAATTGACGAGGCGCTTATCCCTATATATCAACCCTTGCTTATAAAGCGTGACAAAGACTTCACGAACTGCCTGCGACAACCCCTCATCCATTGTAAACCGCTCACGCGACCAATCACATGAAACCCCAAGGCGACGCAACTGGTTTGAAATAACGCCTCCAGTTTCATAACGCCACTCCCAAATACGCTCAATAAACTTTTCTCTCCCCATTTCTTGACGCGTTGGCTCTTGGCGTTCTGCAAGTTGACGCTCTACAACCATTTGTGTAGCAATCCCAGCATGATCCATACCAGGCTGCCACAAGACGTTTCTGCCACGCATCCGCTGAAATCTAACTATTATATCTTGAATTGTCGTATTGAGCGCGTGCCCCATATGAAGTGAACCCGTAACATTAGGAGGTGGAAGCATAACGCAAAAAGGTTCTGCACCGCTTTTAGAACCAGCTCCCACTTTAAAGGCCCCACGAGTCTCCCATCTCTTTGCAACCCGTTGCTCTATAGAGGCAGCATCATAGTTTTTTTCTAACATTCTATCCATCCATAACGCCGCTGAAAAACACAATACATGATCAAATCCCGATCAAAAACCCGTGATTTTCAGCCATTCACTAGAGAGCTCGCAAAATCGCAAACAAAATTCTCATAAAATGAAAAACATAAAAATAATTAAGATGATTTTTTAATCGCTTTCACAATCTCTTCACGCAAAATATCTTCCAGCAAAATAGGCAATTTAGACTGTAACCATTCTGCTATAGCCGGACGCAACACATCCTTTGCAATCTTTTCTGCAGAAGAAATACAATATGCAGACAATTCCACATGACCATCCCCTCTAGCTTCTGACTGTGATTTCCTTATCTCATCTTCATATTCTTTTGCTTTATAAACAGAATTCCGTTCTTCAGAAGAAAGCTTCATCTTTTGCATATCCATACCAACTGTATTATTCTCTGCCTCTATATCCTCTTTCTCTTGCGTTATCTTCCCCCCTTGATTTTCAGAAGAAAGACCAATACGATCAGCTAAAGCTTTCATAGCATCATCAACCGATAAGGTTGTATCATAAATACCTCCTGATGCAGCTTCTGAACGACCTTCCGAAGCATTCACTGCAACATCTTCATTTAAAAAGTGATCAGATTGAACCGCATTTTCTTCGATTATTTCACGAATAGATGTTAAAATTTCATCCATACTTGGCTCACGTAACACGCTTGAACTCTGTACCATACTTTACAACCTCTCAAAGACGCAACAACAAATAGAATCATACTTTCAGTGTATGCAAAAGAATCATAAGATCAACATGCCTCCCGCGATATTTTCAAATATGCTTGTCATAAAGAGGGCGCTACACACAATTTTCTACACTTATAAAAATAACATCTCACCGTTCTATTTTTAAACATACTCAACTATTGATTTACCAACTTTTAAAAACTAAAATAATTTAAGATTAAAGAAATACTTTTATGCATTATCGGATATATTTAATTGTTTTTAAACCTAAATAATTTGCAGTCAATCTACCAATAGAAGATTGAACACTATAGCTTGCCACAACAGCATTACGCTCCGCCATTGCAAGCGCAATCTGAGCATTAATCAATTGAGTACGAGAATTTAAAACATCCAGCGTCGTTGCTTGCCCTACGCGATTTTCTTGAACACGGCCTTTCAGAGCAATTTCAGCAGCACGAACACTTTCACGGTAAGCAAGAACAGATGAGCGTGCGCCCTCCAACTGAAACCAAGCAGAAGTAAGTACTTGCCTAGTATTACTATGCGCCAAATCGAGTTGAAGCTGCGCCTGTCCAAGCTGTTCCCTTGATTGACGAATTTGCGCAGACGTACGCCCTCCTTCAAAGATTGGGACACTTACTGACAATCCTATTGATTTAGAAACTCCATCCTCTCCAGCACCGCTGTAGATTCGATTATAAGATGCTGTTGCAGAAAAATCAACTTTAGGGAGCAATGCTCCTTCTTTCGCCTTTACATTGTAAACACTTGCATCGACTAAATATTTAGCATAAAGGATTGCTGGATGCATCACAACGCTCATTTGGTAAGCCATATCAAGGTTGACGGGAAAATCTTTGGCTACGGGTGGGCGTTTTAACTTTTCAGGATCAGAACCAATAACTTGTCGATACACTGCCTCTGCTGCTTTTACATCAGCACGAGCAAGACTCAGCTCTGAAACAGCCACAGAACGTGCAGCTTGAGCTTGAGCAAGATCAACATGCCCTCCTTCACCCACATCAAATTTTGCTTTATTGGAACGAACTTGTTCTTCAAGAGCTGCCAAATTTTCTCTCCGAAGATCGGCAACACGACGTGCGTGATAGACATTAGCATAAGCGGTCACTGTCTCCAGAAACGTATTTTGTTCAACATTACGAAGATATTCACGCTGAGCCTGCAACTTAATTTGAGCTGAAGAAAAGATATTTTGCGTGATAAAACCATCAAATAATCTTTGATTTAATCTCACGCCTATAGATCCAGAAGTGACATAAGGACCTGTAAAAGACTTATTCCGACCATAGTTCCCAACCCCCTCAACTTGTGGCAATAACCCTGATCGCGCAATGACAACATCATCACTGGATATACGGACAGCTGCACGTTCACTATTCAACTTAGCATTATGCTTATAAGCCTTAGAAAAGGCATCCATCAATGTTTCAGCACAAACAGTATCTGATAGTAAAATACTCAACCCCAGTAATAAAGACACCTGAAACTTTTTGTTTACTCTAAACACAATACACACAATAACAAACCCCAAATAAATTACGAAATTATCTTTTATTCACAAAACAAACAAGCACTAAAACACAAAACCAGGTGTTTTTAAAAAGCAAGGAAGAGGCTTTACAGCGAGGTTAAAAGCACGACGTGCCGAAATGATCCCATCTTCTTTTATATAGATTTGTGCAACAGCAGCATTTCCGTACCCTTCAACCACAACAAGACGTCCACAGTCTTTCATTTGATCAAAGATACCTTGTGGAATAAAATCAACAGATCCCTCAATGAAAATCACATCATAAGGTCCCTCAACGGCATATCCTTGCTCTAATGGACCATGAACGACAACCACATTATCACATTGATTACGTTCTAAAGCTTCAAGAGCACGTTCAAAAAGAGATTTATTACTTTCCAACGCAATCACAGACCCTGCAAGTTTTGCAAGCAACGCTGCACAATAACCACTATTTGCACCAATATCTAAAACAACATCTGATGATTTTACAGCGGCAAGCTGTAGTAATTTCGCTAGAGATGCAGGTTTCATCAAATAGCGTGCAGGAATCCCATCTTGTACTGGACATAGAACAATGTCGGTATCAAGATAACTTAATACTTTCATATCTTCCGATACAAAATCTTCACGAGATACCGTTAAAAACGCTTCAAGAACTGATAAATCCGTTACATCAACTGTACGAATTTGATTGTCAACCATTTTGCGACGAAGCTCAGCAAAATCTGCAACCATAACGAATATTTTCTCCTAACCTACAAAAAACAAACAAAACAGCGACAAAGATGGACGAAGATCTCTTAAACTATGAGCGTTACGAAAAAGGGTGCTCCAGTCAACAATTAGATTTTAACTGTATGATCTCTCATAAAAAAATGTCTTCACAACTATAGAGGGAAATAATCTATTTTCCTATACCTCATCTCCCCTAAAAGCCGTTTCGTTTAAAATCGGCTGGAGGCCTCGCCCGGAATCGAACCGGGATACAAGGATTTGCAGTCCTCTGCGTAACCATTCCGCCACGAGGCCTCGTCAACAAACATAAAGGTTTCAATAAGGGAAGGCAACGCATCCGTCAAGGTGTAGAAATCTTCTCTCGCCTTTTTTCCTCTTATTACACAATTTATCATATTTTTTTAAAAAAAGTAATTTTATCCTTTGCAAATCAGTATTGCTTTGCTATAGCCTTTTCAACTAAATGATTGGGCACCATTCCCCGGTAGCTCAGCGGTAGAGCAACCGGCTGTTAACCGGTTGGTCGCTGGTTCGAATCCGGCCCGGGGAGCCACATTCTTTTCTATCACAAATAACTTATTGATTTTCCGTATGTTTTTTACAGTGAGGGATTCGTTAATAAAAGCTATGGAATAAGGTTTTTACAATAAAGTAGAAACGCAATATCCTACGGGATGTATTTTTTTCAATGAACGCAAAAAACCATTGATTCATTTTAAAATAGCACAAATAAGATTACTTTTTTCAAACTACCGCGCCTTTATCAGAGAGCGCTGCAATTATTTGCACATTATAAAATATGGCTTCTTTCACGAGAAGGAATTATTAAGCGCCATCAGCAATGAAAAAAATCTCATATAATTTTTTGTCCAAGGAAAAATGATTTGTACTCCATAAAGCAATTAAACTTAAAAACCTGCTCATGAAGCAATCATTTTGAAAAATGGAAGAAACAAGAATCAGGGAATATATTATCTCCATATATCCCACATAACCTCCTCCCCATCCTAAAAGCAAAAAACATCAAACAAGTCTGTAAACATTCCGGCGTCTTATCTAACAGGTTGTTCCTCCTGCTAACCACTTCAACGCTTTACAAACAACCTTGCCCTGGATATTTCATCCCACTGTCATAAAACATTTAATACATAAAGTCTTATCGGCTTTAAATTGTTAAGAATCCTGAGAAAGCCTTCAGAAATCATGACATTCTTGCTATTGTATTATGCAGTCACACGCTTTTCTAAAGAGATATCTCTTAAATTTCCCCCAAGCCCATTTCACAATAACTCCCGCAAATGATATAAAATGAAATCGATTAATCATCCCATCTTTATTTATAATAAAAGCCATACCATCATACTATTTTCCAACTCTCAATCTTAGCAATACCCCTCGCCTTTGAAAGAGTTTATAAGTATCATTTTATTGATTTCTCAAATGTTTATCTATACGATAATTTCACATATAACGTGCAAATGAATACTTTTGATTGATCCACATAAATAGCTTAAAAATGAAAAATTTTTACGATATAATGAATTATTTATATATAAAACAATGGCTTATTATTAGAAATCAATTTTTAAAATTAAAAGTTATCATTAAAGATAAAATACATCTTTTAAAAAATAATTTTATATAAATAAAATCTATTTTCATTCCCATTTTAAAAATGGAAATAAAGAAAATAAATAATCGCCTCTACAATAATAATTTCTTTTTAAAAGATTTTTAAATAATCCAAACACTTAGAGGTTTTCATTTTTTAGAAATGAAAACCTCTAAAAGACCTTCTTATTTTGGCAAGAGTATTTTATACCTCTTTTCAATTGAGAATAAATCAACAAAAGTAAAAAATCTCCAGTACATAATCTTTTTTCAAGACTTTATCTAGGCAGCCTTCTTAACTGATTTTCGAAAACGAAAAGGCTTTGCACGCTTTGCCACCGCTTTTGCTTTTTTATGCCTCTCATTTGGAGATGAAGAATTCTTTCGCTGCAACTGTGCGGCATCATCTTTTCGACCTAAAAACTGTTTTTGACGTTTAGATTTTTTAAAACGGCGTTCCTTATCGTTTTCTTTTTCTCTACTTTCTGGCAAAATTGGCTTTTCTGGAAACACTGCAAATTGTTCTGGAACTGACTCAACCGCCAATTTCATACGAATCAAGCGCTCTATAGCACGCAACCGTTCCCTTTCTATCTTCTCATCAAAAAGTGTAAGTGCTTCGCCAGATGCACCATTACGTCCTGTACGACCAATACGATGTACATAACTTTCAGCTTCATCTGGTAAGTCATAATTAATAACGTGGCTTATCCCTGGTATATCAATACCGCGTGCAGCAATATCTGTTGCCACAAGGATCCGCACAGATCTTTCACGAAAAGCTTTTAAAGCAGACTGGCGAGCACCTTGTGATTTATTCCCATGAATTGTTGCGACTGAATACCCTATCTTTGCCAAACTACGTGTAACAGAATCAGCCCCATGTTTAGTTCGGGTAAAAACAATAACCGAATTAAAAGCTGGATTTGTCAAAAGTTTACTTAAAACATTCTTTTTTTCATTCGTAGGAACACAATATAATTTTTGGCAAATCTCTACAGCCGTAGTACCTTGAGGAACAACTTCAATTTTAACAGGATCATTGAGTAAACATTTTGCAAGCACAGCAATTTCCCTCGGCATTGTTGCAGAAAAGAGTGCTGTCTGACGCTCTTGATGCAAAAGCTTTGCAATTTGCTTGACATCATGAATAAACCCCATGTCCAACATACGATCTGCTTCATCCAAAATCAAAAAACGAGATTGGGAAAGATCAACACACTTTTCACCAACAAGATCTCTCAAACGCCCTGGAGTCGCTATCAAAACATCCACACCTGCTTCCATACGTTTAATTTGTTTTAAACGTGATACGCCCCCAAAAATAAGACATGTTGAAAGATGAGCTCCCTTCGCCACAGTGCGAATCGTTTCATCAATCTGGACAGCAAGTTCACGCGTTGGAGCTAAAATCAAAGCGCGTGCAGTTTTAGGACAGCGTTTATCACCCAAAGCCAAAATCTGACTTAAAATAGGTAAACCAAAAGCCAAGGTTTTTCCAGAACCTGTCTGAGCAACACCTAAAATATCGTGTCCTTTCAACATTACTGGAATAGCTTGTTCTTGTATAGGTTTAGGTTTACTCATCCCAGCAATGAGTAAATTTTTAATCAAAAGAGTAGGCAAACCTAACTTTGTAAAAACATTTTCTTCTTTTATAGGCAAAATACAATCTTTCCTCAGCTGAAGAACTCAAAACAAGTAACCAACTGAACTCTCCACTCAAGAATCCGCGCAAGAGAAATCCCTGACATTTTAAATGAAGCAACGCTTTAAAAGCGGCCTGCGCAGCTCATGAGCACCTTGAAATCAAGATAAAGGCGTATAAACTTCACTTTAGAAAAAGCCAACAAACCAGCCTAAATGCCTTCACCCCCATTATCCCTGGATTATGATAAAAAAGCAAGAACTTTACGAAATACATTTATCATGAATAAAAAACAATATTTAGATCGTTTACTTTTTAATGATTGTGTCCATCGGTAAATGTACCTTGATAAAATCAGGATAAATCTCGAGAAAAACTGGATTTTGTAAAGTTTTTTGACCGCCATAAATTAAATACCATTGGGTTTTATCAAAAATCGCCAAAGTTTTATATCGAATGATGCGATCCTTCATCTCAAGAACTGTTGGAATTAAAGCATACAAAGTCCCGTTATCAGTTTGTAAATACTCTATATTTTCTTTATCTAAATAATAAGCACCAGAAGGCAAATCCTCAAATTTCCTATGCAACTGTTGAAGAAAATCACTACGTAAAGCACTCTCTGTTGTATTCAATCGATGTGCCATCTCTTTATAAAGTCGCTCAGGCATATAATGAGAAATAGGCGCAAAATCCCTGTTTTTTATAGCATTATTGACATCAACAACAACTTTTGAAAGTTCAGCTTTTTGTATTATTGTGGGCTGAGATGCTAAACTCTGTTGATTAACAATCAAAAAGAAAAATAGACTCAGCAGCAAATAAAAAATAGGTTTCATCATTATGCTTCTTGTTTTAGTAAAATTTCAGTTTCTCAAATAACGAAATCAAATAATGTTTGATCATCAGTAATATCACGATAACGCCAACCTAACGCTTGAAATTTTTCCTCTAAAAGACAAAAATTACCGTATTTTTTTGTTTCAATCGCAACCAATACAGAACCAAAGTTTCTCGCTGATTTTTTAAGATATTCAAAACGTACGATATCATCATCTGGTGATAATGTGGAAAGAAAATGACGCAATGCACCAGGATGTTGCGGAAAACTAAAAATAAAATATTTTCTCAACCCTTGGAAACGTAAAGAACGCTCTTTAATTTCTGGCAAACGCTCAAAATCAAAATTACCTCCTGAAATAACGAGAAGAATTTTTTTCCCCTTTAACTCTTGAGGAGGAATACTGTTAAGCGCGTCAATCGATAAAGCACCAGCCGGTTCAAGGACCACACCTTCAACATTAAGCATTTCAACCATCGTAGAACAAACACGATTTTCAGGAACCGTAATGACAGAATCAGGGGAAAATTTCTTTAGAATTGTATAGTTTAGCGCACCAATTTCAGCCACAGCAGCACCATCTACAAAAGTGTCAATATTTTCAAGCTTGACGCGTTTTCCACTCTCCAAACAAGCAAGCAAACTTGCAGCTCTTTGCGGCTCAACAAAACGAAGCTTTGTTTTCCAACCATATCCATGTAAAAACTTGCTCACCCCACTTGCCAAACCACCACCCCCTACCGGCACAATCATTAAATCTGGCTCACTTTCTCCATTGAGTTTTTTCCATTGTAAAGCAGCTTCACAGAGCACTGTTGCCTGCCCCGTAATAATGCGAATATCATCAAAAGGTGGAGCCATTACACCACCGCTCTCCACGACAAAGGATTGCGCAGCTTCATAACATTGATCAAATGTTTCACCAATTAAACGAATATCAATGAATTCTTTACCAAAAATACGTGTTTTCTCAATTTTTTGTTGTGGCGTTGTCATAGGCATAAAAATCACGCCTTTACGTTTAAAATAACGACAAACAAAAGAAACCCCTTGCGCGTGATTCCCCGCTGAAGCACAAACAAATGCAGAATCTGGTGGTAGACTGCTAAGCATTTCTGAAACAAAATTGAAAGCACCCCGAATCTTATAAGACCGCACCGGTGTTAAATCTTCACGCTTTAAATAAATTTCTGCATCATACTTTTGACTAAGAAAATCATTTCTTTGAAGTGGTGTTTCAGCAAACACGTGATGCAATCCCACCATAGCTTTTGTGACGTCTTGAATAAATTGACTCATAACACTAATCATTTCATGCTTTATTTACATTATAAAAGCTTTTTCTAGCGATAAAGAAAACTATTGTCAGTCAAAATTTCACTAAAAAAATGAAAAATGTTTCTTTTGTCATTAATTCTTGATTCAATAAAAGATATAGCTTATGAGAGAACTCTCATCGCGGACGTGATGAAAACGGTAAACATAGCAGACTTAAAATCTGCCGGTCGAAGACCTTGCGGGTTCAAGTCCCGCCGTCCGCACCAGAATACTTTAATTTCCCTTATTTCCCAATGATTTATTAAAAATCAATAAAAATCAAACCACCCTCTCAACCACCTTTCGCAACGCCATTATAACGCTATCAGACGGCACCACGATGATGCTAAAATACGAATCATTGCTGCTTTTTGAAGTACCTTTTTAGCACTTTGAACTCCTACTCATCTTTTAGGGTGGAGAGGCAGTCAATCTTGATTTTCTCATCCTTAAGGATGAGGAAATGAGTCATGTTTTTAACGTTAAGCAGCTTTCACAACAGGGCTCGATAAAATTCGCTTAGCTTCTGTTGTAACTGATTTGTAATGCTTAAACTCTTCTTCAAGGTCATTTGCATCTAACAAACGCCTCATCAATAATCCTAAGATTTCTCCAACACCAGCAGCATCATTCACGCTCTTAACAGGAGTAAGATAATACGAAGAAAAGTAAGTGAGGTATAGAATGGAGATAGATCTGAGTTTAGTAATAGCAGTTGTTATTTATTTTATTGCTAATGTGGGGTTGGCTTATACTCTTCATGACTCCTGAAAACAACGCAAAGGCTCAGAAAAGAGATAGATGAAAAAGACAAAATAATAGATAAAGAAGCTGAAATAGTACATGCACAAAAAGATATAAATCAAAAACAAGAAGAATCAATTCGAAGATTAACTGCTTCCAAGCTTATTTTTCCTTGAATGGCAGTTAAAAATTTGGCCAAAAAGTAGTTTTAAGTATTTTCTCACAAACATTTTTCAAGACAGGCAATCACAACACGCTCTGTCATAGCTCACATATAAATACGCAACAGCCTTAATGGGGGGAACATGATCATCAATACACAAACCATTCTCTGCCTTGATCTAGATACCAAGACAGGCTGGACAATTTCTCGTGTAGACAGCAATATAACGAGTGGCACTGTCAATTTTGAATCCTATCGTTTTGAAAGCAATGCCTCAAAAGGAGAAATGATTAACGCGGCATGTGCAAAAGGACATGCGCTACAAGATCACTTAGAAAACAATCTTTGGGCGAAAGCCAATCTTGTACGCAAGGCTGTTTTGAACACCCGTGAAAAAAATCTGAAAGAAAAGGCAATGAGAGAGAATTCAAGACCACTCACGTTGGTTGAAAAGCAAAAGCTTGAAGGGATTTTAATGATCTTGGAGGAACAATGAAAAACATTGCAGGTTAGCAAACTAGTAAAAATGCTGATCGTTTTGTGATTAGATGTGCGTTTAAATCGACATAAAAGCACCGTACAAAGCGATTCAAGATTTTATGATAAAAAATTTATAATATAAAACGCTCTGTACGGTCAAATTTGAGGCAAATAGACAAATTTGTAAAATTAGAATTAAAGCATATCCATTTTAAAACATCTGTTCTTAAAAAACCGTAAACAGCCCATGCGAAAGAGGTTTGTTGCAACGGCGGTGGGATATGCACCATGGAGGAAACGGAGCAGAGGAGTATTTTTACAACCTCTACGAATATGAAGACGGTACAAGAGAGTGTGAAAAATTTGATACTGATCAGTATTACAAAGCACCTAAGTAATGCGGATTTAGTACCAAAGCGCAAGTAAAAGCATGAGCTTATGGTGGTCTATTCCGAAAAGCGTTCTCAATTACAAACCTCTTATAGACGAGATCAACAGAGAGATCAAAAATTATCGAAAACCGCAGGAAATTAATATGTTTACAGATAAGCAGCTAAGAGCCTTGTTTGGCGTTATAACTTTTATATTTTTTATGTTTTTCAGGAATAAAAATTGACTTTATTCAGAATATTTTGACATTTGCGTTTGTTTCTTTGGTAATAGTCACAACGGTTTTTGCAATTTTATGCAATTCTAATATTCCTTCTGAATTGCAGAGCAACCCAAAATACAAATGCGGAAATACAACTGGTTGGAAGATATTAACACGTGATTTACAACAGTATATGCACAGACTTTTAAAGCTAATAAGTGTAGCGCTTGTCGTTTTAATTTTCCCAAATAGTTATAAGGAAACTGTTTCTTTGCCTGTCATTTCTAAGTACGTAGAGCATAAGCTTTCTTTTACATTGGATACTGTACTTTGGTACTCAGATATTGCTCTTTGGTATTCTCTTTTAGTCTGTGTATTATTTCTTATGTTACGTACACGCAGTTTAATAAATATATCTATTTACACACTACAGTGCTCCATTAAAAAGCCATAGTAAAATTCCGATTTTATAAAACTGTTCAGATTAAATGGCGTTGTCTCTTCTCAACGTTCATAGATAAAATCAACAAGGAGATAAAAAACTATCGGGGGCTGCTTAGCTTCAGAGACTAATTTTCTAGGTGAAGAGAAAGTTCAAGCTGCATCTTTGATTGTAATAATGACTTGCTTGCCAAGAAGACTCTGTGCTTTCTCTAGTGTTTGAAGCTTAGTTGGATAATTTAGATCAAGAATGCGTCTTTACCCAAACAATTGCCAATTCTGTTTTTGTGATATTCGCTTCATTAAAGGCTTCTACTACTGCAAGTTTAAGAGCATTCCACGCATCTACCGTAACCTCTACAAAGTCTTTATACTGTTGTGGCATTGGTAAAGGCAGACCACGCATAGGACAAGCTCCGTAATGCTAACCCTAAAGATTCAACAGCATTCTCTAATGCCTCAGTTCTATTTTCTCCAGCTGTTATTGCTTCTGGTACACCTGGAAAGGTTACAATAAAACTACCATCTGAATCAGATTCCAGTTTTGCTTGATAAGTATATTCCATGTTTATGTCTCCTCGTCATAATCAAAATACTTTTGAAACAAAAAATTTAAGCCTTTGAGAAAACAGCTCATACCCCCAACTACTTTTTTATTATTTTCACATAAAGTGGAGTCAAGTCATCAGATTTTATAACGGTTGTCTTGTCTCCAAAAGTTACCAAATAATGTGACCCTTTGCCTGCATCAGGAGCTTTACTGTAATGAATGCCTCTTTTTCTGGCTTCTTTACGTAATTCTCTAAGCAGCACTTCTCGTTTCATTTAGCCTCACCATTTCTTCATAAAATGAAGATCGAACAAAAAAGTTTAATACAGACTCTTAATGAAAGGATATTTACTGAAAAGTTAAAAGCAGAAATAAGAAAGCCGTACCATTTATGTGACATGGTCTTTTGATGCATGATTTGTCAAATAATATTGTAATGTAATACTTTAAAAAATATTATTAATAAACTTAAACGATTGAAAAAGTACGAATTATGTTAAGATTTTTACATATTAAATTGCTAATTTAATGGGGCTACAAATATGCTAAATAAAGTGATGTTAATTGACTATTTAGCTGCTAATACCAAAAGCAAAACAATGAATTCTGGAGCCGAGGTAGTCAATTTTCGTATGGCAACTTCTAAGACCTATATAGATAAAAGACCAATCAAAAAGTAGAGAAAACAGAATGGCATTCAGTTGTGATTTTTAATCCATATTTGGCAAAAATTGCACTTCAATATCTAAACAAAGGTTCAAAGATTTACGTAGAAGGCAAATTACAGACACGCAAATGGTAAGATAAAAATGGGCATGACCGTTACTCAACAGAGATTATCTTACCACAATTTAAAGGCGAATTATATTTACTTAATGCAAAGAAAGATTTATCGGCATCCCCTACCCCTTCACCCATTACTTCTCAAAATTATGCTATCGTTTCAAAAGCCCGACGCATGAGATTTGGGTCATCACTCAAGTCAACCTTCAGATCTATTTTAGCAAAGGCTTGATGACAGCCTATGATCTTGATTTTATCATCAAGAATAAGTTTATAATTCTCATCTGTTATCAGATGTTGAATGGATTAACTGACTTCCTCTTCATCAACACCCCAAATAATAATCTTATAAGGAGCTAAAAGTTCATTCTTAACGGCTTTGGAGAATGTATAGGTAATAAAGCTCTTTTCCATAGAGCTCTTCTTCGTCCATAGATGCCACAACGGCATTGATCTCATTGGCTTGCTTTTTCTCAAAGCTTTTGAGCATCAGTTGGTAGCTGGTAGAGCGAGATCTGAGACATCGAGTTCGACAGCATCATCTTGTGTTTTACGACGCTTGCCAACTTATGTATCAGAACATACCGCAAAGAAACACAAGGGGGCTTGTGCAGGTGCGATCGCCCTCTCATTCATATTCCTGAAGCCTAAAAGTACTGAGTTTGAATCAGCTTTTTTCGCTTTTAGTGCTCATCGAACTTGGACATAGCAAAATCTCCCAGAATTCTGAGACACCCACAGAGTGGGCTCATTTTATGATCGAACTTTAGGGTTTTCAGACCCTACTGATCGCTGCGTAGACGACCAAAAACACCTTTAAAGTATTGAAGGAATTTCACGCGATTAGCAACCAAAATGAAAGCAGTGTTTCTTATCTCTTAAAGACTGTAAGATTGGGCACTCTTCAAAAGAGAGATAATGCCAAGAACTGTCATCGTGGTTAATTATCAACCCACACAATACCTCTTGTTCAGAAAACGCACAACACGAGATAAGAAAAAATGTTGTTTGCAAAGTTCTCTCTTACCTATACAAAAAGAAAATAAAAAATTTGGAGGGCTCCTATGATAAATGACATTTACTGTATTGGACGCAATTATGTTGAACATGTTCATGAACTAG
>NZ_JBHIMK010000219.1:0-1979 GCF_042194085.1 Bartonella sp. MU70NMGDW | reverse complement strand
CATTATGATTTAAATTGATTTGATAAATGATAATTATAAATCACTGAATCTACAGTGTGAATCCCATTTTTATTTTATTTAACAGCTTGCATTTTGATACGTTTTGTGTAATAAAGAGATGTTCTCTTATATTTCGGTTGGTTATTTTAATCGTTTATTTGGATCGCTAGTTGTTTTGATCATGAAAGCCGTATCAATTCATTTTGATGCGGCTTTTTTGTATTAAGGCTTGCGTTTTTACACGTTTTGTGTGATATGTGTTTAGTGTGAAATGTATATACCTCCTGTGAATATAAAAGCCGCGTTGATTAAAACACGGCTTTCTTTTTTGCTATAAAGCAGCCCCCCGCGCCGTTATTTTATTTACGCTGCTTTATTTTCAACAATCTTTACAACGGTATCGTTTTCATAAATTTCACAATCTTCAGGAATTCCATATACATAGTAAATGTTTTGCTCAACATATGAATAATCATTTCTTTTTAATCTTGCATTGCCATGTACCAAACCTCTAATGGTGTGATAACCAGTCACTTTTGCATTCCCATAAACAGAACCATAGACCTTAACATACCCACCCACGCTAGCATTGCCATAAACCTTGCCATAAATTTTTGAAGAGCTACTCACAACAGCATGATCATAAACCTCAGCCTTGCTATAAATGCGTGCACTTCCTGTTAATTTTGCATTCCCATAAACCCTTGCATATTGATAAACCCACACCTTATCAGAAAGATGCGCATTATCATAAACATGAGCTCCAAAATACACGCGGGTTTTATCATATACATGCGCATTGCCATAAACAAAACCACCAATGACAGCGTTGCCATATACCCTTGCATTTTCATAAACACGACCAGATTTTACAACACAAGCATTATCATAAACCCAGCAATTGCCATCATGAGAAAGGTTATCTTCCTTTTCAATAAAGCCGCCTAAATCACCAGCTTTAACATCAGCAAAGTCTTTTAAAGCACGAATGCGGTATAAAGTAATCCCTTTAACGTGACTTTCATTTATAAGCTCATATTTTTTAGATACATTTTTAGTGGTCATAGGTAGCTCCCTAATCTAATATTCAAACAAATTTTTAAATGAAATGGTTATAAGGAGGCGCCCCCGCCGCGCCCGCGCCGTTATTTAAGCTGTTTTCCTATGAGGACGACACATAACAAAGCAAATTTCACCATAAGGAGAAAGGCGTTCTGTATAAACATTCTTCATTGTGTCACCACAAATATTCTTAGTAACAATAGCCATGCCACATGCATTGGCATTTTCATAAACATGCACTTTACTTACAATTTTTGCACTATCGAAAACATGGGCATTATCATACACATGGGCATTGGCAAAAACCTTTGCTGAATCGTAGACGCGAGCATTACCATATACAAAACCACCAACACCTGCATTGCCATAAACCTGCGCATTTTCGTAAACACGACCAGGGCTCACAACAATGGCCTGATCACCAACCCAGCAATTACCATCATGGGAAAGATTTTCTTCAGATTCAATATAGCCACCAAGTTGACCAGCTTTAACATCACCAAAATCTCTTAACGCCTTAATGCGATAAAGTTTTTTACCCTCACGAAGAATTGTTTGATTGGTGAGTTGATATTTTTTTACAGAATTCTGCATAATAATTACCTCGTATTTTAACATTTTCATTGACACCCCTAAGGGCGCCGGGCGCTGAAAAACACGGATACGAGACCGTCGTTACACTTTCCCCTATGAAGGGTATTGTATAGTATAACCACACCCGGCAAAATCGTTATATGCCAATAAGAGCACAAAAGAAAGCCAGTATATTTTAAAAACATGGGAAGAGGTCGTTTCGTAACCTATCCGCTCGTATTACAGTGTTTTTCAAGCACTTGTCGACCTTTCTAAACGAACCTTTCATTAATGTCAATACGTATTTTTTATTTTTTTCAATTTTTTTCATTTTGATACCTACC
>NZ_JBHIMK010000218.1:0-1981 GCF_042194085.1 Bartonella sp. MU70NMGDW | reverse complement strand
CCGTGAAAGGGTCAAGAATAGAGACACCCCGTGAACCAAGGCTTTTTCCAAATTCATTGCGTAAAACATCATCAACAGAATGAATGATAAAATCAACAACCTCAATGGGAGTATAAACAATGCCTAATTTTTCTACTGTACGCGGAAAAGCATAACGGAAAAATTCATTATAAAGCTCTACAATTAAACTTTGTTGTGCTTCAAGATTGGTAATTCCACGCGTGTAAAATTGTATACTCCTAGAAATATTGTTCAGATCTTGAGATTCTTCTTTAGGGGTAACTTTATCAAGGACATTGAGTACACGTTGTAAAGCACAAGATACGGGATTTTCTTGAACAAACTGATGCCCCTCAAATAAAGCATTAAAGACTGGACGCGTCACAAGATGTTGCGCAAGCATTTCAATCGCATTTTGTTCGGAGATAGTTGTATTCAAATTGCTACGCAATTCGGTCATAAAATCATTAAACACACGCCGTGTTTCAGTTTCTGATTTCGTCAAAACCTCAGTTAAGCGTGTGATATGAGTTTGAGCAAGATCACCAACATTTATTGCCCATTTTTTCCAATAGCTAGGGTCGTAAAATCTATTAACAATAGCAGCTTTAATGACATCTTTACATTTAGAAAAAAGGGGGAGTTCTCCTTGTTCTTCACATGTGTGAGAGGATTCATAAGTTGCTAACCCAATATTAAGTCCTGAATACTCTAATTTTGAGCGTATAGGTAAATCATCAATAACCGTGGTCGTATCTTCTAACGCAAGTTCTTGAGAAGCAGCAACAATTTCAAGAGCATCGCTTACGTCTTGTTTTTTGTGCATATGGTGAATTATTTTATTAAAGTTATCATCATGAGCACGTAAAGCATTGAGAACTTGCCAGATGACATTATACTTTTGGTTGTTTTCTAAGGCTATTTCCGGCGGAATATCAGCGGGTATCCCAACGGGTAGAATGATATAGCCTCTTTTTTTACCCTCTGCTCGACGCATTACACGTCCTATTGCTTGAATAATCTCAATTTGACTTTTGCGCGGGTGTAAAAATAGAACAGCATCAAGAGCGGGTACATCAACACCTTCAGAAAGACAGCGTACATTGGTAAGTACACGACAAGTATTTTCCCCCGCATCTTCCTTTAACCATTCAAGTTGTTTTGTACGCTCTTTAGCACTAAAGGTTCCATCAATATGGGCAAGGGTACAGTTAAGAGGAGGAGTATCTTTATAGTTTTTATGAAGAGCGCGTAAAGATTCTTGCACTTTTTCTTTTTTGAATCTTTTGCATATGCGTTTAGAAGTATCAATATCTTTGCAAAAAGCTAAAGCTCTACGCATGGGCTTGGGGTCATCTTCAAGATCAAGTTTCAGATCCATTTTGGTAAGGGCTCTATAACAGCCATTAATCTTGGTCCTATCATCGAGAATAAGTTCATAATTCTTATCGGTAATCAGATGTTGAATGGATTGACTTACTTCTTCTTCGTTGACAACTAATATGATAACTTTACAAGGTGATAACAGCTTATCCTCTAAAGCACGTGAAAAGTTGTAAGTGTAAAGTTGTTTGCCATAGAGTTTTTCATTATCCATGGACACCAAAACGTTATTGGATAAGAAAGCATTCCTTTTCAGCTTGTCACTAAAGATCTTTGGGGTTGCTGTCATGTAGAGGCGTTTTTTGCCTCGAATAATGCTATTGTCATGAACCTTGATAAATTCAGATTCATGCTTTTCTGTTCCCAACACAACACCAGTTGTTCTATGGGCTTCATCACAAATGATCAGATCAAATTCAGGTAACCCATGGGTATTTTGTGCATCCGAAATCACTTGGATAGAATGATAGGTTGAAAAGATGACCGTCATTGCATCTGCTAGGTTTTCACAAGCTTCTTTGGCAAGGGCTTGGGCATCCGTGGTAGCAGGGAGAACAAGATCTGATGTTTCCATGCCAACAATATCATCTTGGTTTTT
>NZ_JBHIMK010000217.1:0-2007 GCF_042194085.1 Bartonella sp. MU70NMGDW | reverse complement strand
AGATAAATGGGGGAAAGAGTGCTGTGAATGGAGGGGAAGTTGGGAGGAAGAGGGGTGTTAAGTTGTTAAGTGTGTGACGGGGAATGGGGTGCGTGGAATGGAGGATGAAGAGAGTGCGTATGGACAAAGAGAGGGGGTGAATAAGAGGCGGGTGGTGCAAAGGGATGCGTGAAGGATAGTGTGAGGGTGATAGAGAGGTTGAGGATTCTATTAAAGGGTGATGTGGTTTTGGGAGGGGCTGATGGGGAAGAATGTGCTGGAAAGCATGGTGATGAGGTAAGCTAAAGGGTATGGGATGAGAGCATGGCTGGAAAAAGGAACTAGAAAATGGATAAAAACAGTGGTTGGAAGATGAAAAAAACTACCTAACCTCCCATTTGTTTTCAAAGGGGCGTGAGGAATTTATGTTTTATTAAGAAGAAAAGCTTAGTTTGTTTTCATAATTTTCCAAGTTTTTCCATCAGACATATACATGATTTTTTGGCCTGTGGTCACTTTTCGTATCTCATGATCGGTACGAATTGAGGAACTCGAAGCTGCATGGTTGTCTACGAAGATTGATTTCCAAATAAATGGGCTAGGGGGCGGGAAAAAGATATTGGGTGCCCAAGCACCATCTTGTAAATGAACGACGACAAGCTCTTCTTTTTTCAATTTATCCGAAATAGTTTGTGCAGAGAGGTCTTTCCCATTGGAAATGGGGACTTTCGGCTCAGCTGTGGGTGAGGCTAAACCTCCAAGGTCGCTTATACTATTCATGCACGTACTGAATTTACATAATATTTGGATGACGTGAGGATCTTTACAGTGTCCTTCAGCAGAGGCATTTATGAACGCTTGGTATTTGTAATCAGCTATAGGGCTGAAAAAGATGGAACTTTGTGGACTTAACACATAACAGGAGGAAAGATGCCTCTTCCAACGAGAATGATCTTCAACAAAACTCGAAGATTTATGGAGCTTGCCAAATGTGTTTGGAACTTCGATAACACCGACTGTTGTTGCTTTACCAGCTATAAGGTCAATTATTGTTCCTGTAACCAGATTTCCATTCTTGGAAACATCTAATCTGTATCGATGTCCTATTTTCCACGGAAATTCAATCTCACAGCGTACTCCTGAGCCCTCATGGGTAAAATGTTTACATTTATCGCTCTTCCAACCCATGGCATTCCGGATAGAAAAGTGAATGGTGCGGGGGCCTCTGTTGAATAAACCAATATAACCACTTTTTCCGTTTTTGAAGTGAAATTCGTTTCCCCAGAAATAGATGGAATGAGGTCCGCCATCATAAGTTATTTGCTGAAAAAAAGAAAATGTATCAAATGACATGTTGTGAGGCCATTCATGTTGCATCGTGACAACTTTACCAGCAAAAACAGCGTAACTTGGCTTGCTTATAAGAAAAAATAAAATAATTAGAAGAATATTTTTTACTTTACTGTACATATTTAACCTCCTTTCATTTAATAAATTTGATATGATTCCATAAATAGAAGTATATTTATTTTATATCAAATAGAAAATATGATAAATACTTTTTATTTTACTATTAATTACATGTAATAAAATACGTTTTGTAAAAACCAAAAAGTGTATTTGCTTTTATTCAAATTAAATTCATTAATAATCATGTATTGATGTTGTAGTTTTATTTGCGAGGCTGTGCTGGTGAGGTTGTGTGATGGCGGGGGTTGTGGTGGCGGGGGGTGTGATGGCGGGGTTGTTGATGGTGAGGTTTGTTGATGGTGAGGGTTGTGCTGGTGGGGGTTGTGCTGGCGGGGCTGTGCTGGTGGGGGTTGTGCTGGCGGGGCTGTGCTGGTGAGGCTGTGCTGGTGAGGCTGTGATGGTGGGGCGTATAGGGGAGTTGCGGTTTTTGTTTAAATTGATAGCGTATTTTTTTCTCCCTCTTGCTATGAGGCGTGTAAAAACCCATATTCTTTTTAGCACTACGGTTCTTCTTCATGTGGCATCATTTGCGGTGTTTTGTGGGGGGTGGTTGGTCCT
>NZ_JBHIMK010000216.1:0-2038 GCF_042194085.1 Bartonella sp. MU70NMGDW | reverse complement strand
ATGGTGTTCCTGTAGGAGGCGAACTTGATTATCTTGATGATGGAACTTTAGCAGCAGCTGTACAAGCACGAACAAATCTTTAAAACTCGCTTCTAATGCCCATTGTCTCTTCTTACTTGCTATTTTTTTCTTTTTATGAGGGAATATTAAAATGTCAAAGAAAAAACTTTCCCTTGTGAATAATTTTGGTCCAGGTATTCTATTATGCCTGCTCATATCTGCCTTAGCTTATGGTTTAGAAGTGATAGAAAAACTGTTTTCCGCAGAAGCATGGCTTGAAAGCCTTGTTTTGGCAATTCTCTTAGGATCCATTACTCGTAGCTGTTTTAATCTGCCAAAATATTTCCAAAAAGGTATAACCTTTTGTGCAAAAACGCTTCTTGAAATTGCTATTGTTCTTTTAGGGGCAAGCATTAGCATCCATGCTGTTCTTTCAGCCGGTTGGAATTTGCTTGCAAGCATCGTATTCGTTATATTTATAACCATCCTCATTAGTTTTGTTATAGGCAGACTTTTTGGACTTTCTGCCAATTTAGCAATGCTAGTCGCTTGTGGTAATGCCATTTGTGGCAATTCAGCTATCGTTGCAACTGCCCCTGTCATCCATGCTAAACATGAAGATGTAGCGGCAGCAATTGCTTTTACCGCTCTTTTAGGGGTTCTTATTATTTTATTTCTCCCTTTTTTACACCCACTTTTGAATTTATCATTTAACCAATATGGTGTGCTTGCAGGAATGGTTGTTTATGCTGTACCACAAGTCTTAGCAGCAACAGCGCCAATATCTTTCGTAAGCGTTCAAATTGCAACAATTGTCAAATTGGTGCGGGTTTTAATGTTGGGCCCTGTTATTTTTATCCTATCCATCATCTATCGTCGATCAGCACAAACACATTTTCGTCTACACACTCTCGTCCCATGGTTTATCATTGGCTTTATTATCATGATGCTTGTTCGCTCAAGTGGTCTTATCCCTGAAAAGGCTATCAATCCAATCAAACTTATTGCTCAACTGTTCACGGTCATTTCAATGGCAGCTTTAGGATTAGGTGTTGATATCCGCTCATTAAAAAAAGCAGGATGGCGCGTTATTTTAGCTTCAACTTCCTCCATACTCCTTCTTGGCGCTTGTAGCCTTATCATGATAGGATTAATTGATCTGAACCATATAACATTTTGAAATATGCATTTATTATTTTTTTCAACAGAGCATGCAATCAATTCAAAGGCTCACTAAGTATTAAAAGCAGTTTTTTATAAAACCAGCAAAAGTTCTAAAAAACTGCTCATTATTCTATACAAAAAATTGAAAGAGCTGTTATGTTAAGTGAAGACTGTCAGAATTACTTTTTCAATTAGCTTTTCAGTCCATAATGATTTGCAATGACGTAGTATCAAATACGTAACTCATGTAAAACAATGCCATTTCTTTCATCTTCTCATTACGCTGAAGTTTTTATACAAAGACTGATAAAATATGCTCTTGTTTGGAAAAAATATGGGGTCATGGCTTTCCCCCTTTTAAATTACTTTTACTTACTATGTAATATAAGTGGCATCGTCGTACTATTTGATAGCTTAAAATGTTGTGACAATCCTTACATTTAAACGATTCGTAAAAGGAGTTTTTATTCACACCCTAATTTCGCTTGTAATTTACAAGCTAATAACTTTAATTGTTTTGCCATAAGTATATTTGAGATAAGAGAATCTTACAATATTCAAGGTACTCATTCAAAAAGTGATAACAAATAGGGATTAAATCAACATCTCGTTCTATCCCATAAAAAGATATTGTTGCTTATTGGCACTAGTAACTCTCTTATAAATGAAATATACGATAATAAAAAGATTAAAAATACAGCAGGACTTTTGTTTATCATTTTATTCGACTAAAATATTTTTATGCTTATCCTTGCTATAGATACTGCTTCAATTTATTGTGCTGTTGCGCTCATTCATCATAAATCTGTTATTGCGCGTATCAATGAGCGCATGAACAAAGGACATGCTGAAAAACTTATTGGGCAGATTACAC
>NZ_JBHIMK010000215.1:0-2039 GCF_042194085.1 Bartonella sp. MU70NMGDW | reverse complement strand
TAAAAATCCACTTTTGGGTGAAGCTATCATTCGTCAAGTTTTGTTAGGGCTTACAATTATTGCACGACGCCAGATGGCAGCTTAACAGTTTAAAAATATGATGATTTTTTATTTTTAGTACGCCACAGAGGTATTTTCAGCAATTAAAACTGTTATGCTATCAAGTGGAGGTTGAGGGAACTTGTATTTTTGATGATGCGTTTTAGGAGCTTGAAAGCTTGATAGAAACTTTTCTTCAAAATAAATTGTTTATTTTCAAAAGGCAATTTTGACATAGTTTTATTATTTTGTTGTGCCGTAAAATACTGTTTTTTAGGTTAGTGATACGAGACTCATATAAAATTTATGTATTCGATGTTTTTTTGTGTGGGTATTTGGTGAATATTAGGCTCGCTCATAGAGTCTTAATGGAGTAACTCCCCTCATGCAAAGCAGAGCATCTCAAACAACAGAAGACACTTGTATGGTAAATTCATACGCTTTCTTAGAAATATTTTTCAATGCGCGTCATATCTATTTCGTGACGGTGTTTGTGAATGGTGTAGAAGTAAAGTTCCTTGTGAAGAATATAAAATCCATAGGGCAACTCTATCTTTACGCTTAATAAAAGTGCAAGCCAGAGCACCATTATATACTTTGCTATCCTCTAATGTTGCTACAGTTTTTAGCATTAGAGAGCGTTTTTCATCATTTTTTGCTTACATGTCTTCTTGTGACGTACAGATAAGGGATTTTAATTGATAAGAGGGTTTGTTATGAAAGAATTTTACAGTATTCGAAGTTATGATTCAAATTGAAAAAAATTATCATTTTTATAAATCAATATATTATAGATTAATTGAATCGCATAAATAGTGAGCCAATGGAATCTTTTAGACAAGAAAATGAACTGTTTGCAGATCTGTATGAATTAAGAATCTTCGTGGGATGAGGAGAAAGTCAAAATAGATTATGATGAAAACGACAGCACCTATGAGGAGGCTTTTATGTTTAATACAGAGATGATTTTTAGCAATGAATGTGTTTCATAAACAGAGCAAGCCATTGTTTACTATTAATAATTAATTATTTTTCATATTGAATCAATCAGAACAATGTCTTTTGCACGTCATACGTGGGGGGCGTCTGGATAAAAACTGTACAAGAAAGCACTAAAAATGTCTCTTATGAATGCTCTCAAATTCCAAGGGTTTTCGCAACATTTTGGGTAGGAAAATATAATGATAGTGTTTTATTAGGTGTAAAGAGGGTCGTGCTTAATGGATTTATAGTTATAACATTTACGAAACACTGTCGTGAGATAGGCTGGGGAGCGAGATGCCTTTTTAAAACAAACGCATGAATTTGTAATCCAAATCTATTCTGTTTAGGGCGTTCTATTTTACGTGAAGGTTGTGACTCCATTAAAGGGATGTTCAGTGTTTTTTTATCAGACTTTTTCTTTATTGAAAGAGCGTGTTTTTCTCATATTTGTTTGATTTATGGTATCAGAAATCGGGAGGGGAAAATGTTTTTAATAGTATCTTTTTATATGCGTTGTTTTACGGTGTTTTCAATATTCGCAAAACTTGTGTTGATGTTGTAGGTGGAGGCATAATACGTTTTTATATAGGTCTAATGTACAAATTAATGAACGTATCGGGATAATTGGGGAAGAGTTAGTGCCTGCTTACGCTTTTGATGTGTTTTTTTTGTGAGTAAATTAGTAAGATAAAGTAAACTGATGGGATTTTATGTAGAGTCGTTGTTATCTTAATTGAGAGTGCATTTATATTTTATGTGTTTTCTAGGTAAAATGATCTGTTGTTAGCTTGTGCAGGTAATGATTGGTAAACTGCGTTATTCTTTATTCCTTAGTTGTCGTTTTCAAAGAGTTTTTAAAGGTGAAAGATGCCCCATATTCAGTTTGAAAAAATAGCACTCATTGGAATCGGTCTGATTGGGTCTTCTTTAGCAAGAATGATTAAAAAGAAAAATCTTGCGGCTCAAATTTCTATTGCAACACGTCGTTCAGAAACCTTGAAAAGAGCGCGCGAATT
>NZ_JBHIMK010000214.1:0-2051 GCF_042194085.1 Bartonella sp. MU70NMGDW | reverse complement strand
AGATCATAGCGCAAAGACATCCATTGCTCATCATCATCTTGTAGCGAAAAAACGCCCGCATTTGGACGATCTTCATCAGGTAAAAACTTACCCAAGACATCCGTATATTCAAAAATTGGTGTTTCCAGTGCCTCGAAGCCGTAAAGTTCATAAACTTCACGAATTTTTGTAATCATTGTTTCAGTTGCATACAACTGTGCACTTGTACGATCCACAAAACCACGGGGTAAACGGGCTTTGGTTTTTTCTTGTTTCAATGACATGTTATTCTCTAGCAACAATATGTGTTCACGAATAACCATTATCCCATAGAAACCAACGCTGCAATGACTTTATCAATCTAAAAACTTTTAATAACATGTTAGAGTCTTTTATTTTACAAAAACAATATCCTTATAAAGCGATATTCTAAAAGAGTTTATCCTGTAAGATGAATCATAGCCCTTAAACTAAAATGTTCCCAAAACGAATACACTCTCCAAGCCCTCTTATGCCTCATCTTTTAGCACTGTTCAGGTATTCCTTGCATTTTCTTCCTTTATCTTGTCTTCCTTGAAGCAATTTTTCATATATTTCCAAGATTTCTGCATTTTTTTTCAAACATTTGCTTTCCGTATTTGATCCTCCCAATCCCAACAGAAAATAAGAAATATATGAACACTTTTTGAAAAGATCAAAAATAACTCTTGACTTTAGATAAAGCAAATCACTTTTTGAAAGAAGTATCTGACTTAAAATTTGATAAGCCCCCTTCTTTTATAAGAGCTTTTTTTCTTTGATAACTTAGCAAAAAACTTTAAGATAGAAGCGTATTTTTAGATTGCTCGGCAAAATCATGAATAACATTTTTTAAATCAACACTATTTCGACCAACCTGTGTAATCGATCTTGAAATGGAAGGAATAAGATTCTGCCATAGCCTTTGAGGAAACTGCTGAGTTAATTGTGTTATTGTTCCCCCTTGAGCCCCAATACCAGGAACGAGAAATAAGTTATTTTCTAACTGTTCGATTGTATCTTTTGCTTCATTGCCCAATGTTGCTCCAATCACTGCCCCAATAGGACCAACATGATGATATTGACTTGAAGATTGGCTATTATATTCAAAAATACGCTGTGCCAAATGAACAGAAACTGTTTGATCACCAATGCGCGCATTTCGAATGTGCCTTCCCTCTGGATTCGAAGATTGAACAACCATAAAAACAGCCGTTTTTGTTTCTTCTGCAATCTTTATTAAAGGAATGAGAGCATCAAATCCTAAAAAAGGATTGACTGTTATAGCATCTGCTTTAAACGCACTGCTTGAACCAAGCCAAGCTTTACCGTAAGCCTCAGCGGTAGAGCCAATATCCCCTCTTTTCGTATCAACGAGAACCAACAAACCTTGTGCCTGTGCATTTTCAATAAGCTCTTTGAGAATTTGAAGCCCTTCCACCCCATATAACTCAAAAAATGCGGCTTGAGGTTTTATCATCCCCACTTTACCCACAACCGCTGCTAAGAGAATATCACAAAAATCTTTTAGACCTTTATAATCACAGCTTAAATTCCATGATTGCAAAACTTTATGACTCGGATCAAAACCAACACAAAGCGGTCCATATTTCTCACTATTTTTAAAAAAAGCTGAACAAAACATTTTATATCCTAACACGGTCTGTCTTTAAACTTTTTGATACAATCAAAAAGAAAAGCATTTGTCAAAAGAATACAATGCTGAAAACACAAAGAAAGAGCTCTCTATACAAAGTGTGCTTTTATTTGTGAAAGAATATAAACAAAAAAAACATCCATATTATTTTGTTCAATGAACTCATAAATCCCAATAGCGTGCCTTGTCGTTTTTACACCCCTTTTTTATGATCAACAAAAACTCTCTATGAACGTGCTTTAAACAAAAGTTTTAAAAGAAAATGCCCTACCATGATGATCACCGTCTTGTTTTCGATGTTTTCTGTCCTTTTTATCGGCTATTTACCACTTTTGGAACATAATTGGCAAAAAGACATTGTATCTCCAGCATATTCAAGGAGATAAAACATGGAAAC
>NZ_JBHIMK010000213.1:0-2059 GCF_042194085.1 Bartonella sp. MU70NMGDW | reverse complement strand
CCCCACCATAAATTTCAGCTCTCAATGCGGATCCTCCTCCCTCCACTCTTTGTTTTCCACCCTCGTAAATAATCGTAGATTCTGAGATCCCCTGTTCCCCTACAATCTCAGTACCACCATTTTCAATGGTTGTATTTTTACTGAAACCACCAGCTTCAACATAAAGTCTTCCTGATCCCTGAATTGTATTATTAATAGACTTCTTAAGAACACCTTGCTCTCCATCATCAGAGACATAAACTACGTTATCGTCACCGAGCAAAGAGCTTTGTAGAATTTCTCCTCCTTCCCCAATGCTGTAATGAATTACATCAGAGATACTAAAATCTTTTGACGATGTCATATTTTCTTCTTTTTCAGGAAGCTTATCTATAGGCGACTCCACATGAAGTGAAGGAATTACAGGAGCAGAAGTTATTTGTGATGTAGCCAAAGACCAAGTCTTTCCCCCATTATCATCTTTTGTCTTTAAGCCATACATGTAGGCTCCACCATCAATCGTACTCGTCTCTTCACCAGAAAAATCTGTCAGAGTAAAATGCGCATTTCCGCTTTGATCATGAATTAAATCAAGCTCCAAAACTAAATTCTGATCTTGTAGAGAAGAATTGGTCATTTCAACACCAGAATCGATAACACTTATGGTGTGATTACCTGATCCTTGTTTTATCAGAAGATAATCACCGCGCTGTTCTGCAAAATTAGTATGCAACCTAAAATGTAAACTCCCTGAAAGATCATTGATCTCAAGTTTGGAGTAATGTGGATTAAACACGGTAGAAGTAAAAATAACACGACCATTCCCACTCAGATTTTCAATCAAAGAACTTTCGCCATCTATATTAGAAGCAATAGAATACAATTTTGTATCTCTGCCATTTAAGACAATTTTTTCTACTTCAGTACGAGACTGCTCTGCACCAGCATAAAGATAAATCCGTCCAGAATCATTAACCGTTGTCTTTCCTTCCAATGTTGCGCCACCATGTAACCACGATTGTGCTTGATCCTTAACGGTTAAATCTTTTACATAACCTCCTAAATCTATTACCTGAAAAGCAGTCCCTTCTAAAAGAACGCCAATCGCGATTCCTCCCGCTAAAACATGTTGCTGTCCACCAGAAAAGACCTTCGTATCAAATGCAAAACTGCTATAATCGTTTAGATCCTCTTCTCCATAAAGATTTTGTATCCCTCCTTCCATGATCTGTGTGTTAAAAACCTCTCCATCATCATACACATTCTGATATCCTCGCACTCCATTCTCACCAGAAACGATAGTGTCATAGGCACTGCTTCTTACCATCGCACCTTTAATATCAGACTTTCCTGAAACAAATTGCTCACCTCCGTAAATTTTAGCCCCTTCAGCTTTTCCCCCCTTTTTAACCTTTTGTTGCCCACCTTTATGAACAATAGTATCCTGTGAAAGACCCTGTGTTTTAATAAGCTCAGTGCCACCTCTTTGAATTGTCGTATACAAGCTAAAACCACCGCTATAAACGGAAAGCTTTCCACCATCTTTAACTGTATTACTAATTGAAGTTTCTCCATTGCTATCAACTTCCTTGCTACTCGTGTCAAAGCTAGGATCTGCAATAGAAACAGTTGTTCCTTGATCAATTGTGAGTTCTGTAAGTAAATCACTTGATGAACCAGTATATGGTTTCAATACACTATCAAAAACTTGAAAAGTTGTCTCATCAATGGTGTGGTTTGCATCTAAGTACCAAATTTTACCAGTACCCTTATTGTTTCTATGTTTCAAACTGTACCGATAGGTTCCGGCATCAACAGTTCCGATTTTTTCACCAAAAGTGTTTGTCAGAGTAAAATGCGCATTTCCGCTGCGATCAGTAATTAATTTAAGCTTTTTGTAAGAAGAATTTGTAATTTCACGCCCAGAATCAGCCACACTTATTGTGTGAGAACCAGAGCCCCTTTTGTTAATCACAAGATAATCACTAAGATGCTTGGCAAAATTTACATTAAAATCAAAATGTAAAGAACCTGATAGATCATCAATATTAAGCTTAGAGTAATGCTTATCAGCCCGAGA
>NZ_JBHIMK010000212.1:0-2072 GCF_042194085.1 Bartonella sp. MU70NMGDW | reverse complement strand
GTTTTGCTTTCGGGATTAGCACCAAGGCGCCCGATTAACGTCACTTTATTTAGCATATTTGTAGCCCCATTAGATTATCAATTTATACATAAAAAATCTTAGCATAATTTGCGTATTTATTCAATTATTTCAGTTTATTAATAACAGTTTTTTAATGTATTACATTATAATATTATTTGACAAATTATTCATCAAAAAACCATGTCACACAAATGGCACGGCTTTCTTATTTCTACTTTTAACTTTTCAATAAATATTCTTTCATTAAGAGTCTGTATCAAACTTTTTTGTTCGATTTATTGTTGACTATCGAACCTTTTTGTGCGATATTCATTTTATGCAGAAAGGGGAGGCTAAATGAAACGAGAAGCACTGCTTAGAGAGTTACGTAAAGAAGCCAGAAAAAGAGGCATTCATTACAGTGAAGCTCCTGATGCAGGTAAAGGGTCACATTATTTGGTAACTTTTGGAGATAAGACAACCGTTATAAAATCTGGTGAATTGACTCCACTTTACGTGAAAATAATAAAAAAGCAGTTGGGGGTATGAGTTACTCTCTCAACGGCTTTAATTTTTCGTTTCAAAAGCATTTCGATTATGGCGAGGAGACCTAAACATGGAATACACGTATCAAGCAAAACTGGAATCTGATCCAGATGGTGGTTTTATTGTAACCTTTCCAGATGTACCAGAAGCAATAACAGCTGGAGAAAATAGAACTGAGGCATTAGAGAATGCTGTTGAAGCTTTAGGGTTAGCATTACGGAGCTATCCTATGCGCGGTTTACCTTTACCAGTACCACAGCAATATAAAGACCTTGTAGAGGTCACGGTAGATGCTTGGAATGCTCTTAAACTTGCAGTGGTAGAAGCCTTTAATGAAGCGAATATCACAAAAACAGAATTGGCACATCGTTTGGGTAAAAAAGAAACAGAAGCAAGACGCATTCTTGATCCAAATTATCCAACTAAGCTTCAAACACTAGAGCAAACACTGAGTGTTCTTGGCAAGCAAGTTGTTATCACAATCAAAAATGCGGCTTAACTTCCTCCCCACTTTTAAAATGGGGAGTTATGTTTTTAAATCTAAGCTGCTTTTACGGCAGACCTTGCTAGAACCTGTTTTGCTTCTTTAATGAGAGCTTTATATTTTCTGTTTTCTTCATCTACTCTGAAGGCATCAAGAAGACGCACATGAATTGGACCTAAAAGATATAAAACTTTTTCACCAGCGTTCTACCTTCCCAATAGCTTGGCAAATCAAAGCGCGTATCACGATTATAATCAACAGATTGGTTTCTCAGTTTCTTTTCACACTCAATAAAGTAACGGCGTGCTTGACGTCCTTTCTCATTGCGTTCAACCATTGAGAGCTCTTTCGCCATGTCTAGAGTGAGATGATATTCTATTGCTGTAACAGCTCTAGATTTTGCGCTTCCCAATTTTGGGAACCGCAAATCTTGTGTTTTTATGAAATCTTTACCTTCTTCAAATGTATATTGATTAATACGATCTGTAATCCAAGTAGCGAAACGTTTTCCTATTTCCATGAATGCGTGTAACTCACGCGCATTGACCGTTTGCACAATTTCTTGTTCAATAATTTTTTCTGATATTTTAATGAGTGTGTTCATAATATTGGTTCCTTTGTTTTAAAAGTTTAAGTATCCAGGGCTAAAACAACCGAACCAATTCAGTCCTTCACATCTTTAGGTTACCCTTGGACATACATGTGAAGACCCTGGAATAATAAAATGAAGGGCAACAGATCTTTCGGGATACTGTTGAACCGATTGGTTACAGGTGTTTTAAGCCTGCCTCGTAACCTAATGGCTTTTAAAAATTTGTCAAGTTGTTCCTGATATGAGTTAGCATCTAATCATTGTTTTTTCAGAAGCTTCCGATAATTTTTTGATCTCTTTATTGATCTCATCTATAAGAGGTTCGTAATTGAGAACGCTTTTCGGAATATTTCCACCGTAAACCCAAGCTTTCACTTGCGCTTTGGTACTAAAATCGGCATTCTTAGGTGTTTTGTAATACTGTCCGCCATCAAACTTTTCACACTCTCT
>NZ_JBHIMK010000211.1:0-2078 GCF_042194085.1 Bartonella sp. MU70NMGDW | reverse complement strand
TTTGAAAACCCTGATCAAGAAATTTCATGGCAATTAAAAAAGCGATATGATGATTTTGATTATGGGTATGCATTAACGGTTCATAAAGCGCAAGGTTCTCAATGGAATAACGTCGTTTTGTTTGATGAAAGTTTTGCATTTCGTGATATGTATGCGCGCTGGCTTTATACGGGAATTACGCGCGCAGCAGAACGTTTAATGATTGTTCGATAGAAAAAATATGTATATTATCTAAGTTTCAGATGGAAAATGCCTTTTTTCTATCTTGTTACACACTATAGAAAAATGGAAATGGGCATGGCGGTAAAACTTTCGGTTAATCTTAATGCTGTTGCTGTTTTGCGTAATCGACGGAATCTTCCGTGGCCAAATATCACGCATATTGGGCATATAGCGCTTGCTGCTGGAGCAGCAGGTTTGACTGTTCATCCACGCCCCGATGAAAGGCATATTCGTTTTGCGGATTTGCCAGATATATACTGTTTAATCAAGAACAATTTTCCTGCGGCTGAGTTTAATATTGAAGGTTATCCCAGTGATCAATTTTTGGATATTGCTGAAAACTACGCGGATCAGATTACCCTTGTTCCTGATGATCCAAATCAGCCAACGTCTGATCATGGTTGGAATTTTTCTCATGATGCGGAATTTTTGGCACCCGTTGTTAAGCGTTTGAAAAAAAGAAAGATTCGTGTATCACTTTTTGCTAATCCTACTATCGACGGTCTTGATATTGCTAAAGCAATAGGGGCTGATCGTGTGGAATTTTATACGGGACCTTACGGTGGTGCATTTCAGGAAAAAATAAAACAGGATCAGGAGCTCAATAAACTTGTTTTAGCAGCAAAAAAAGCCAAAGAACTGCAATTAGGTATCAATGCAGGTCACGATTTGACGATTGCTAATCTTCCTGCTCTTATCAATCGTATTCCTTGGCTTGATGAAGTTTCTATTGGCCATGGGCTCATTGCCGATGCATTAGAGTATGGAATGCGTGATACTGTTCAGCGTTTTGTTCGGTTATTATCGTAATCTTTTTCTCTCTATGAAATTGAAAGAGAAATTTTTATAAAGCTTTGCCAATTTATCTTAAAAAATAATATATGTTTAGATAACTAGCACTATTAGCGTGCATTATAAATATTCTATTGTTGCTCTGTTTATTGGTTGCTTTCTATCTTTTGTTTTTGAGTGTATGCGATGTTTTTTATTTGTACTATCTATTAGGGAGAAGAAATAGGGATTGGAAGGTATTTTCCTTGTAAAAGAGTGCGTAGGGTTTTTATGGATCAATACACAAATTTTCTTGATGTTTGAGCTCATTTTACGGGTTATCTGTAAATAGTATAATGTAAAATCATCCATGGATGATATGAAGTCTATTGCTATCATCATTTTATTGGCTAATTCAATGTTGTGGCAGTTTTTGGCATAGTGGCAGTTTTTGGCATATAAGGGTTTTGATGATATTGACTTGTAGCTTTATGAAGTAAAGAGAGTGGTGTGCAATAAATCTTAGGCGATTATAGGGGGCCTAGAAAAGGGCTCGAGCACATTAAAAGTTCTTTATAAGGCGCCATAAATGAATAACATAATGGCAGTATGGGGGTGTTCTTTTTCGCGTGAGAAGCGTGGATATTAAAGAACGTAAAAATTAAAATGTTCTCTTTATTATTCTAAAAATATTGTTGTATATGCTTTTGAATATCGTATTAAAACAATACTTGTTATTTTGTAATTTTTCTTGCTATCCGTATTGATTTGGTTCATGTTAAAAATTGTATATTTTATCTTAATTTTTAGAATATAGTTTTTTGTTGCACGATAGAAGAGTAAAATATTAGCAAATATATTTTCTTTAGAAATCTTGTTTTGCGTAATTATTCTTTTTGTAGAATAGTAGTTGAAGTTGATTTGGGGATCTGTATATGTTTTGGGTATGTTTGGGGACTACAGTTTTTTTTATGCAATATGTAAACTTTAAAAATTATTCAATTGCTATGTTCTTATAAGCGGTGTTTTTTGTCTTTATAAGTGTGTGATGCACTGAAGATAATGTTTCTTATTTAATAAAAATA
>NZ_JBHIMK010000210.1:0-2079 GCF_042194085.1 Bartonella sp. MU70NMGDW | reverse complement strand
AACGGGAAGAAGATAAAATGCAAGAATAATAAAGGGAATGGCACGAATACTGTCAATGATGATGCTTAAAGGGCGATGGATAAGAGATGAAGCAAAAATTCCTCCACGTGCTGTTGTATGAAGAAGAAGACCAAGTGGAAGTCCTATAATTAGTGCCATAAAAGAAGCACTTATCGTCATAAATATTGTATCGAAAAGGGCATTGGGGAGTTCATGAGACAGAACATTAAACATAACCTAACACCTCGCAATATCGTCCCTTTTCGGTTAACCATTGAACGGCTTTTTTTAAAGCTTCTTTATCTTGAGCAGGAAGAGCAAGGAAGAGGCGCCCTATGGTTTCTCCTTGGACTGTATCAATACCACCATGGAGAATACGTGCTCTTAAACCACTTTCATCTTCCAAAAGATGGAGAAATGGTTGTTGGGCAATTTCACCGGCAATATTGATTTCAATGACAGCTTCTTGTCCTATGGCTTTAAGATTTTTTGCATATTTTTCAGGAAGTTGTGGCGTAACAAGTTTAAGCATGGCAATGGTTGTTTCTTCTTGTGGGGATGTAAAAATATCTTTTACATGTCCTTCTTCCACAATGCGTCCTTGATTGAGGACAACAACGCGATGCGCAATCGTGCGTACCACGTCCATTTCGTGGGTAATAAGCACAATCGTAAGATTGAGTCGGTTATTAATATCGGCAAGAAGCTCAAGAATAGACTCTGTTGTTTCAGGATCAAGAGCAGAAGTGGCTTCATCTGATAACAATATTTTAGGATTAGCAGCGAGCGCACGAGCAATGCCAACGCGTTGTTTTTGCCCTCCTGATAACTCTGCTGGATAACAGTATTCTTTACCACATAATCCTACCAATTCAATAAGTTCAAGGGCACGTTTGTTGCGCTGTTTTTTGTTTACTCCCGTTAATTTGAGCGGTAATGCAATGTTATCAAGAATATTTTGCGATGATAAAAGATTGAAATGTTGAAAAATCATTCCAATACGTTGACGATAAGGCGCCCATTCTGTTTCTGATAGATTGGAAATATTGATACCTTCAAAAAAAAGAGACCCTGTATCAATTTTTTCTAATCCATTTAAACAGCGAATAAGTGTTGATTTTCCTGCTCCACTACGACCGATAATACCAAGAATTTCACCGGCATGGATATCGAGAGATAAGTTATCAACTGCTGGAATGCCGGCCGTTTTGTTGAAACAACGGCTGACATTTTTTAGCGAAATGAGGGCGTTTTTGTCCATTTAACATTCCCAGAATATTGGGCAAAATTACCAAGATGTTTTTGCTGCTGGACCAAAAATCTCTTTGATTTTTGCACGGACGGGTTCGCTATTGTAGGCAGCAACTAATTTTCTGACCCATGGCTCATCTTTGTCACTGGTACGCACAACAATGATATTGTTATAGGGATTATTTTCTGCTTTTTCCCATGCGACAACATCTTTTTGTAAATCCAATCCTGAGACTAAAGCCCAATTTGTGTTGATAACAGCAATATCAAAATCATCAATAGCTCGCCCTAACATGCCGGCATCGAGTTCCCGGATTTGCAAATTTTTAGGATTTTCAATAATATCCAGTGGAGAAGCAAGAATATCGTGAGGGTCTTTTAATTTAATAAGATCTAGAGAATTGAGAAGGAGTAGGGCTCTTCCACCGTTGGATGGATCATTAGGAATGCCAACATGTGCTCCATCACGCAATTCTTTTATGTCTTTAATTTTGTGGGAATAGAGACCTATTGGGGTGATAAACGTGTACCCTACAGTTGAAAGTTTATAACCACGCTGCTCCATTTGATTTTTAAGATAAGGTGTGTGTTGAAAAGCATTTGCATCAATTTCTCCTGCATTAACAGCATCGTTGGGCAAAGTGTAATCAGAAAAATAAATAAGCTCAATTTCTAAACCAGCTTTTTTAGCTTGCTCAGCAGCGACTTTCCAAATGGTTGCTTCGTGTCCTTCCATGACACCAAGTCTGACTTTTGATTTGTCTGTAGCCATGACGCAAGCAGTAGATAAAAAAAGTGCAAAGAGAGAGAGGAATAATCCTATAATCT
>NZ_JBHIMK010000021.1:12757-25963 GCF_042194085.1 Bartonella sp. MU70NMGDW | reverse complement strand
AAAAAATTCAAGATTCCTCAAGTGCAGTACCCATGCGTACATCATGATGAATAATAACATCCATCAACTCTGTCACGACTGTGTCCAATACTTCTCGTGCATCGCCTTCAGCCATAAGGCGGATAACCGGCTCAGTTCCAGAAGCACGGATCACCAGCCGTGCCTCTTTTCCCAACCGCTTCTCTGCTTGATCAATGGCCGCTTTGACCGGATTTTTTTTCAAAACATTTTTATTTTTAATCGTTACATTTTTTAAAATTTGCGGTACAGGTTCAAACCGTTTACACAATTGGCTCATAGGACTTTGACTTTCCTTCATACAGGCTAAAATCTGCAATGCAGCCACCAAGCCATCACCCGTTGTACCAAAATCACTGAGCACAATATGCCCAGAAGCCTCACCACCCACATTATATCCCTTTTGGCGCATAGCATCGACAACATAACGATCTCCAACATTTGTCCTTACAAGGTGCAATCCTTTACTGTGCAAGAAACGCTCCAGTCCAAGATTTGACATAATCGTTGTGACAACACCATTGCGCCGTAATCGTCCCATTTTATGCCAATTTTCAGCAATTACAGCAATCAACTGATCTCCATCAACCGTTTGTGCTTTTTCATCAACAATGAGAACACGATCTCCATCTCCATCAAGAGCAATCCCCACATCAGCACGCACTTCATGCACTTTTCGTTTTAAAGAGCTTAAATCGGTTGATCCACATTTTTGATTAATATTGGTACCATTGGGCTCATCATGAATAGCAAAAACCTCAGCCCCCAATTCCCATAAAGCACGGGGAGCAGCTTTATAAGCAGCCCCATTGGCACAATCCACAACAATACGCAAAGCATCTAAGCGAACATCACGCGGCAAGGTTCGTTTGGCATATTCAATATAACGATAAATATCCCCCTCAACCCGCTTTGCATAACCAATTTCAGCAGAACTTGCTAAAGACTTTGAAAGATCTGTATCGATCAATTGTTCAATTTTAGCTTCCATATCATCTGAAAGTTTAAAACCATCAGGACCAAAAAGTTTAATGCCATTATCATAGAACGGATTATGAGAAGCAGAAATCATCACCCCAAGATCCGCTCGCAAAGAGCGGCAAAGCATTGCAACAGCAGGTGTTGGCACTGGACCCAATAAAAAAGCTTCCATCCCCGCAGAAGTCAACCCTGAAACCAAAGCATTTTCCAACATATAGCCAGATAATCGTGTATCCTTACCAATCACCACACGACGTGATTGATGTTGTGAGCGGAATAAAACCCCTACAGCCATCCCCACCTTCATGGCAAAATCGGGTGTCATAGGAAATGAATTGGCTTTCCCCCGAATCCCATCTGTACCAAAATATTTTTGCACCATGCCTCTTTCCTTTAATATATAATTCTTCCCTTGGCTTTTCTTTAAAACCCTAACAAGCCCCCTTGGTACAATAGTCCCCTCCCCATATAAAATCAGATCATTGATCTAAACCTTCATGCATTTAGACAATCAAGAATCCTATTCATCATCTACACATCTAAACCCCTCTCAACCCATTATGTTCACACCCTCACACATAAAAGCAATAGTATCTCCTCAAAATGCTTTACACATCTCCTGAACACAACCAAAGGATAATCTCACACATTTGCTAAACCCGTAAAAAACCCCAGCACCTAACCTCTAACCTTATCAAATCCGTAAGGAAATCTATCGCCAACCTCACACCTTGCTAAATCAGTAAAGGAAAATACCACCTCGCCTTATCGCCTGCTAAAACTGTCATCATACAACAGCTTTGCTTAATTTTTTGCTTCCATATTTTTGCAAATATTACATTAAAGGCGCAAGCTTTGCTTGCGCCTTTCTCAAAGAATTTAGAAGTTTTCCTAAAACATCGTTACTCAAGCGTTATTAAGCAGTTCTTATTTTTCTTTATCATCTCCCGCAGTATTGGACTTCTTTTCAGCATTACTTTTAGAGCGGTTGACTGATTTTGTGGTACCTTTTGTGCTTTGCGCTTTTTTCTCAGTCTCATCCGATCGGACTTCATTAGACTGAGCCTCCTTAGGCTCAACATTACCGGATTTTGCTGTTTTTTTCCCAACAACTCCCTCTGCTTTGTCTGCCTCTAGTTTACTGATCTCTACTTTATGAGGCGCTGTGTTAGCGTTTTTTTCATCTTCCACTGTTGTCTCTGTCTTCATTTTTCCAGTTTTTGGAACAGAAGATCCCCGTGGCGCAGCATTCTCATCTTTCTGTGTGCGTGAAGGAGGCTTTCCTGCAATAACTTCGTTAATTTCAGCTCCCGTTAAAGTCTCATATTCCAACAAACCTTGTGCCAAAGCAAACCATTCTTTTCTTTTTGTTTTTAAAATGTTGGTCGCATTTTTATAGGCATCATCAATAAGCTTACGCACTTCCATATCAATCATGCGCGCTGTTTCTTCAGAGACATTTTGTGTTCGCGCAACAGAATGACCCAAAAAGACTTCATCTTGGTTATCGCCATAAGCTACATTTCCAAGCAGATCAGAAAATCCCCACCGTGTGATCATTGCGCGTGCTAGTTTAGTTGCTTGCTCAATATCAGAAGAAGCACCGGATGTGATATTTTCCTTTCCAAACTTTAATTCTTCAGCCACACGTCCACCCATCATAATGGCCAAACGAGAAATCATCCACCGATAACTCATGGAATAGCGGTCGCCTTCAGGCAATTGCATCACCATTCCTAATGCTCTTCCCCTTGGAACGATTGTTGCTTTGTGGACAGGATCAGCAACTGGCACATTAAGAGCCACAATAGCATGCCCTGCTTCGTGATAAGCAGTGAGTTCTTTTTCCTCTTGTGTCATAGCAGTTGAACGACGTTCAGCCCCCATCATCACCTTATCTTTGGCATCTTCGAATTCTTGCATCGTGACAACTCTTTTATTACGGCTCGCAGCCATAAGAGCAGCTTCATTGACCAGATTCATCAGGTCTGCACCGGAAAATCCTGGTGTTCCCCTTGCCAAAATTTTCAAATCAACGTTAGGTGCTAAAGGCACGTTGCGCACATGCACTTTCAAGATTTGTTCACGCCCAGAAACATCAGGATTTGGCACAACAACTTGTCGGTCGAAACGCCCTGGTCTTAACAAAGCGGGATCAAGCACATCGGGACGGTTTGTTGCGGCAATAAGAATAATACTTTCATTGGGCTCAAACCCATCCATCTCGACAAGCAACTGATTTAAGGTCTGTTCACGTTCATCGTTTCCACCACCAAGTCCAGCCCCCCGATGACGTCCAACAGCATCGATTTCATCGATAAAAATAATACAAGGTGCATTTTTTTTAGCCTGTTCGAACATATCGCGCACACGGCTCGCCCCAACACCAACAAACATTTCAACAAAATCAGATCCTGAAATGGTAAAGAATGGCACATTGGCTTCACCTGCCACAGAACGTGCTAGCAAAGTTTTACCGGTTCCAGGAGGACCAACAAGCAAAACACCGCGTGGAATACGCCCCCCTAAGCGTTGAAATTTTTGTGGTTCGCGTAAAAATTCAACAATTTCTTGAAGATCTTGCTTTGCTTCTTCAACGCCAGCAACATCTTTAAAGGTAACACGTCCTTGCGCTTCATTAAGCAATTTTGCTTTTGATTTCCCAAATCCCATTGCACCGCGTGATCCATTTTGCATTTGCCGCATAAAAAAGACCCACGCCCCCACGATAATAATAACAGGCAATAAGGAAAAGAGGAGATTGAGGAAAATGCTATTTCCAGAGCTTTCCGGAACAGCTTTAACATTAACGTTTTTGCTTTCCAATTTTTGTATCAAACCTGGATCGCGAGGAGCATAGGTTGAGATAGTTCTATGTTCAATGGTTTGTCCTGTTAATTTTTGACCTTGAATGGTCACAGATTTCAACTCATTATTCTCAACTTTTTGCAAAAATTCAGAATAGGAGACTTCTCCACCACCAGAACGCTGACTATCTCCATTAAAGAGAGAAAACGACACAATCAAAATGAAGGCAATAACTCCCCAAATAAGGAGAGAGCGGTAATTGGAATTCATATTCAGCCCACTTAATCAAATATAGATTTCAAACAGTTCCCCTTAACATATAACCTTGTCAGCCCCTTGCCAAGAGATGAGAAGCTGTTTATTTTCTTTTAGAGTAATTTTCCTTTATCTTTTCACCTTAATATTAAAAAAAGGTTCCACAACATTTACCAAGGCAGCATCTTCTCGTGAAGAAAGCCAATCGAAAGGTGCCATAATACGCTTGATTATAACATGTTTATGAACAACTGCTTGAGAAATCAACTCTGGAATATCATACCCTTTGTGATTTGAGATCATCAGCAGCGATTGTAAAGAGGGAAAATGAGGCTTTTCAAGCTCAAAATCGCTATTTTTTAATAAAAATTTCAGCTGTTCTAAATTTGCGGCTCCAACCTTTATAGCCTCAGATCCATGATTTGTGATCTGATAACGCCCATCCCATATAAAAGTTTTATCTGGCTCAACGATAGCCTCTTTCATATTTCGCCCTTCACGCCACAAAGAAATTCCGTGCTTGTTATATTCAATAACAGAGCCCGCATAAGTAAAACGCTTCTTTTCTGGAGAATCGAGACAGAGTTTTTGAACAAGCATGCTTAATTTCTGATTGGGAAGTAAATAAAATCCCCCTCCCATCAGCACCGCAAAGAGCCCCACCACAAAAGGAAAACTGGAATGTTTCTGTAAAAATAGCGCAGGCTTTGCTATGAAACAACGCCCATGTTGAACAGTAATATCCAGCGCTAAGATCAAATCAGCGATATTTTTCGCTTGTTGACGACGCTGCAATGCGGCTTCATTTATTTTTTGAGCAATATAAGCCAATTTTTCAGGATGAAGAGATTGACGCACGCGCACACGCTCAAATTTGCGATCTTCATTGGTTGGATCATCAATCCATGTTTGTCCTTGTAAGCGTAAATAATTCCGTAATGTTTGGCGTTTTACACCAAGGAGCGGACGAATCAAACGTACTTTTCTATGCAACAACGCTTCACGCGGAATACAGGATAAACCACGCTCATAGAGGAGACCATAGTTTTTTTCGGCAATATTTTTTCTCGTTTCTCTGGCATGATCCTCATCATGTATACCCTCGGCTTCACCGCGCAAAGAACCGGCAAAACCACTGGAATAAACCTCATCACGCATGGCACCAACTTCACCGTGCAATGCACCTCTATTTTTTTGGAGACGTTGATACCGCATTTGATAGGTTTCAACCTGATCATTGAGTGTATGGCCCGTCATAATAACTGATGCACCTTGTTTTTGTGCTTCTTTAACCAAAAGATCATAGCGTGCAACACGAGCACTGGAAGCAATATGCGTCTTTGGTTTTTCGCCTTCCCACCGCACAGCGATATGTTTAATGTGATAAACGCGACAAATTTTCGCAACAGTTTCTGCTTCACGCGTCGATTCTTTACGCAATTGATGATCAACCGTGACAACAATCATTTCTGGAGGAACTGAGAGAGTTTCCAAATGCTCTTTGACCAAAAGCATCAAAGCCAAAGAATCACTCCCCCCTGAGACGGCAAGAATCAACTTCTGACATTGAATAAAATCCGATGTTTTAAAGAGATTTCTTGCCAGTCTAACGCACACCGAAAACGACCTCGCTATTTATTCTGCAGGTTTACAAAAAATAGACTCTAGTGTGTTTTGACGTTTTGATTTTTTCACAAAATGAGCACAATCGTCTTTATTTGGCTCAAGAGCGACCATACTTCTTGCTAATTTCAGCAAAATCTCAGAGGTATAGAGCTTCTTTTTATCTGCATACCATGCGGTAAGATAAACTTGCGCTGCTTCATGATAGCGTTTTTGTCCCAACAAAGATTCAGCCAACCAAAATAAAGCATCATCACTCAAAGAATCTTTTTTGTAACGATTTTGAAAAGCGCAAAAGCTTTTTTCAGCATCAACATAGTTGGCAGAACGAATAAAATCATACCCTTCCTTATACAAAGCTTTAGAAGAAGAAAGATTGTCACTCTGATATGCTTCAATTGGAGCACTTACTTCATGCGCTTTTTTAAAATGTTTAGTGTTTTCATGATCATGGCTCTCCACCTTAGCTTCCACAGCAGCAACCTGTGTCTGATCACCTGCACTATGGTCCTGCTCCATCTCTTCTTTTACAGTCTGAGATTTTTCATCCACAGCGGACTTTTCAAAAGAACAAGAATAAACAGAAGAGGCTTTTTGATCAAAAAGTCCATGAAACTGCTTGTTAACATTTTTTAGATTGTTATGCTCAAGCACCATTCGTATTTTATGCAAAAGCTTATCTAAATCATAATCTTTAAATAAAGCCTGTTGATTCTCTAAAATAATCCCTTGGTGCTCCACAACACTAGCGGCTTTTTCCACCGCGCTAGATGCTGCTTTATCAGCTGCTTCAGGCGCTTTCTTCACTGCATCAATAGCCTTATCAACAGCGTCAGTGGCTTTTTCCTCCACGCTAGATGCCGCTTTATCAGCTGCTTCAGGTGCTTTCTTCACGGCATCAATAGCCTTATTAACAGTGTCAGTGGCTTTTTCCACTACACTAGATGCTGCTTTATCAGCTGCATCAGGTGCTTTCTTCACTGCATTGATAGCCTTATCAACAGCGTCAGTGGCTTTTTCCACCGCACTAGACGCTGCTTTATCAGCTGCTTCAGGTGCTGTCTTCACTGCATCAATAGCCTTATTAACAGTGTCAGTGGCTTTTTCCACCACGCTAGATGCTGCTTTATCTGCTGCTTCAGGTGCTTTCTTCACAGCATCGACAGCCTTATCAACAGCGTCAGTAGCTTTTTCCTCCACGCTAGATGCTGCTTTATCTGCTGCTTCAGGTGCTTTCTTCACTGCATCGACAGCCTTATCAACAGCGTCAGTAGCTTTTTCCACCGCACTAGACGCTGCTTTATCAGCTGCTTCAGGTGCTTTCTTCACTGCATCGATAGCCTTATTAACAGTGTCAGTGGCTTTTTCCACCGCACTAGACGCTGCTTTATCAGCTGCTTCAGGTGCTTTCTTCACTGCATCAACAGCCTTATTAACAGTGTCAGTAGCTTTTTCCTCCGCGCTAGATGCCGCTTTATCAGCTGCTTCAGGTGCTGTCTTCACTGCATCGATAGCCTTATCAACAGCGTCAGTGGCTTTTTCCTCCGCGCTAGATGCTGCTTTATCTGCTGCTTCAGGTGCTTTCTTCACAGCATCGACAGCCTTATCAACAGTGTCAGTGGCTTTTTCCACCGCACTAGATGCTGCTTTATCTGCTGCTTCAGGTGCTTTCTTCACTGCATCAACAGCCTTATCAACAGCGTCAGTGGCTTTTTCCTCCGCGCTAGATGCTGCTTTATCTGCTGCTTCAGGTGCTTTCTTCACTGCATCAACAGCCTTATCAACAGTGTCAGTGGCTTTTTCCTCCGCATCAGATGCCTTATCAACTGCATCAACTTTATCTGTATCATGTGCAGGATATTCGGAAGCCTTTCGTGCCGCACTTTGAACAAGTGAAGTAGAACAAGCTATGAAAACCGCCATATAAAAGAGTGTTTTCCAATTGATTTTACGATACATTCCTTTTTCCCCTTAAGAGCTCATTGAATAGTTGAAACAAACAATCTTCTTTTTAATGACTATTCATGTCACTCAACGTTGTTACTGCACGTCGATTTTGATTCCAACAGGAAATATCATCACATACTGCTACAGGTCTTTCTTTTCCGTAAGAAATTGTTTGAATCCGTTGTTCAGACACACCTAGAGATACCAAATAGTTTCGCACAGCAACAGCGCGGCGCTGTCCAAGTGCCAAGTTATATTCACGTGTTCCCCTCTCATCAGCATGACCTTCGATCATAATAGAATAATAAGGATAATGAAGCAACCATTCTGCTTGGCGCGTTAAAATACGTTCAGCATCAGCATCAAGTGAAGAAGAATCGAGACCAAAAAACACGCGATCACCCACATTAACCGTAAATTCTTGTCCTGAGCCTGGTGACACCTGGTTCAAACCAGCATCATTCATATAAGCGCCATTCATACCGTTAAGTGCACCGACATTTTTTTTGCCACACCCACCCAGGCATAGTGAGAAAAGAAAGAGGATAGCTAAAGAATGAGAGAGTTTTTTTTTGGTAGAGCGCATAGTCCGTTTCTCCTTGAGTGTCATAAAGAAAGGTAAATTCTTAAAAAGATTTCCAAGAATAACCGTTAATTCCTAATGAAGACGAAATTTTTCTATTTTTTTGGTCATCATTTTTATTTTTGAGTCTCTGCCAAATTTTCTCTCTCCAGCCATTCCTCTAACATTTCCATAAGAAATGTTTTCCTTATACGTCATGGCTTTTTATGCATCATCTTGATCTTGACGATTTTTTTGCAGTGCGTTCAGCTTTGCAAAAACTTTATCAGCATCAAAAGTCTTATGCAGATTATCTTCACTCTCATTTTCCTCTAGGTCAGCGTTTTCCGTCACAGAAGCGGGAAGCAACGACCTATCTTCTTCTGCAGCAACAGGACGATTTTTCGCTGCACGCTGGAGCTCAAAATCTAAATCGATTTGCGAACACAAACCAAGTCCTACAGGATCAAGAGGAACCAAATTTGCACTATTCCAGTGGGTTCTAAGGCGGATTTGTTCAATTGTCGCTTTTGTTGTCCCAATCAACCGTGCAATTTGTGCATCTTTCAACTCCGGATGGTTCGTGACCAACCATAGGATACCATTGGGACGATCTTGGCGTCGAGAAAGAGGGATATAGCGCGCCCCTTTTCGTTTTTTTTCAGGAATATGCACCCTAGATTGAGAAATTTTCAAGCGTGCGTTTTGATCAGCCTCCACCCGTGCAATTTCACTGCGCGTCAATTGTCCAGAACTAATCGGATCTAAACCTTTAATACCATAAGCCGCATCACCATCAGCAATAGCTTTTACTTCCAAGACATGCAATTTACAAAATTCTGCAATCTGATCAAAAGAAAGAGCTGTATTATCAACCAACCAAACAGCTGTTGCTTTGGGCATCAAAAGTTGCGTTGCCATTTTTATAAATCCTCTTCTGCGCCTCTTCCTATGAGGCCGGTTACCGCCCACTCAAGAGCACTAGAACTTTTTATACGTTAGGTCTCTCCAACCACTCCTAAAACAAAGCGAGGCATGGAATAAACCATTTTGCCATGAGATTACATTCTGTTATAGCGTTATTTTTTCCCAACGACAAGAGATCTCTCTTGTAATGATCCTCAACTAAGGTGTCTTTACCTTTAAGATGAATTTTCTTATAAAGGGTTTATTCGATTATTTCACCTCATGCTGTGGCACATTTATTCTGGTGGGATGCGTATTTTATTGTCTTAAATTCTAAAGAGTATCCAACTAGAAAGAAAGCCCTCAAATAGGAAGGAAAACTATGGCAGGCCATTCACAATTTAAAAATATTATGCACCGTAAAGGGCGTCAAGATGCAATGCGCTCGAAAATATTTTCTAAGCTTGCGCGCGAAATTACCGTAGCAGCAAAACAAGGTGCTCCTGATCCAGCCATGAATCCACGTTTAAGGCTGGCTGTTCAAAATGCCAAAGCACAATCGATGCCGAAAGATAATATTGAACGCGCGATTAAAAAAGCTTCAGGCACCGATGTCGAAAATTATGATGAAGTACGCTATGAAGGCTATGGACCAGGCGGCGTTGCCGTCATTGTTGAAGCTTTAACCGATAACCGCAACCGGACCGCTTCAAATGTGCGCGCCGCCTTCACAAAATCAGGAGGAGCCCTAGGAGAAACAGGATCGGTCAGTTTCATGTTTAATCGGATTGGTGAAATAATCTATAAGCCAGAAGCAGGAACAGCCGATAACATCATGGATGCAGCGATTGAAGCCGGTGCCGAAGATGTGCAATCAGAAGAAACCGGACATCATATTACCTGCGCATTTGAAGATATTGGTGAAGTTTCCAAAACTCTTGAGGCAAAACTTGGTGAAGCAGAATCGATTAAAACGATTTGGAAAGCCACCACCCTTGCACCAATAGATGAAGAAAAAGCTTTGTCCGTTTTGCGACTGATTTCAACATTAGAAGAAGATGATGATGTACAAAATGTTTATGCCAATTTTGATGTCAGCGATGAGATTTTGGCAAAATTATCTGTATAATTCCCACCATTTGCATAAGCCCTCTCTTCATTCATGAGGGCTTCAAAAGCATCTGTCAGCTCTCCTCTTTATCCGCACATATAAAAACCCCGCGTCAATAGCGGGGACTAACCATTGGTGCAACAAGAAAACCGCCATTAATTCCAGAAAACATCACCAAAAAATAAAACATAAAAAACTCTTTAGTCTCAGGCCTTTCTTACATACCCCAAAGATTATCCCTATAGCCCCTCTCTATTTGATCTTTTTGTTCTTTAAGATTAACCTCCCCACCCTCAAGTAATGAAGATGATCCGGTCTATAAACAATTCGGATTTTCTTGACGTATTTCTATGACGAATCACCCATGGAATTCACTTGAAACTTACTGCTCATAAAATACACACTCCCCTAAATATTCGCCACGCACTTAAAAAAATACTTAAATATCTCAAGGAAGTTTATATGCCTTATATCCCCGCACCTCAAATGACAGTGTTTTGACAATATCACAGAATAAAATAAGCAAATGGAAAGCCAGAGCTGATTGTTTAGCAAAGTATTGTATAAAAAGCTGGTACATCTCTCTAATCCGTTGCGGATAAATTTTTGACTTTATGGCATTAACTTTATGGCGTCGTATGTTTCATAAAATAACGTCATTTATCTTAAAAATCTGTCCTTTTGCTATTACCGATCAGTCAATATTCAGACCTAAAACAACAGCGTACTTAAATAAAACACTTCAGAGAGCAGCAGAAAAAACACCCTTGACAAGAGTCCAGACTCTTCGCAAACCAAATCGAAGAGGAAGTCAAAAAATAGAGAGAGACACTTTGAAATATATAGCGACACTTTGAATAAAAAGTTGAAATCTAGAGACCTCAGAATTTTCGACTCTATTTTTTCAAGGTATTGTTTTGAATTTTTTTAAGCATTTTCCCCCAAGGAAATTCCATTGTCGATAAACAACCGTAGATAATGGATGAAATCTACATAACTCCCATGCCCACTATAATCAATTTCTTCTTTTAAATCATTAAAGACAATTGATATTGTGTAAACTGATATTGTGTAACCTTGAGACTGTATAGACCATATTCCTTCTATGTTCTGTTTTTAAGCATTTTGTTTTACTGTATATTGAGCAAAGGCGACCATGCTGGATCCGAAGCATCATTGGGTGTAGGGAGTTGTCGTTCATTGCGACCTGTAATGTCAATCGTATAAATTTTTGGTCCCATACCGGGATTTTTGCGAAAGAACATCAGCACGCGACCATTAGGTGCCCAAGTTGGTCCTTCATTGTGAAACCCTGTGGTTAAAATTCGTTCTCCTTGTCCATCAGGGCGCATAACACCAATAGAAAATTGTCCGCTTAATTGTTTTGTAAAGGCGATATAGTCACCCCGTGGTGACCAAATAGGTGTCGAATAACTCCCATCGTTTGAAGAAATACGCTGAATATCACTCCCATCCGCATTCATTTTATAGATTTGCGGCTTTCCACTACGATCTGAGGAAAAGACGATGTGTTTTCCATCCGGTGAATAAGACGCAGAAGTATCGATAGCAGAAGTTGTAGTAAGTCGCGTCATCGTACGGGTTCGTAAATCCATGGTGTAAAGATTTGCACTGCCATCATTTTGTAACAAACTCATGATGACCTTTTGTCCATCAGAAGAAAAACGCGGAGCAATTGTCATGTTATTAAACGTTCCGATCAACTCTCTTTGTCCCATTTCAATTTGTTGAAGATAAACATGAGGTACTTGATTATCCTCATAAGCCATATAGGTCATTTCTTGTCTTTTTGGGGAAAACCGTGGTGTAAGCACCAATTCACTTCCATCAGACATATAAATCAAATTTGCGCCATCTTGATCCATCATTGCTAAGCGTTTAATGCGTGCATTTTGGGGTCCTGTTTCATCGATAAAAACAATTCGTGTATCAAAATAACCACTTTCTCCTGTCATCTCACTATAGATCTCATCTGCGATCATATGTGCCACACGCCGCCAACGTTCTGTCGCGGTATAAAAACGCCGTCCTTTCAATTGTCTTTGTCCAAAAACATCCCATAAACGAAAATCGACCCTCAAACGTCCATCGATTTCTCTCATGACTTGCCCCGTAACTAAACCTTGCGCTTTTATTTTCTGCCAAGACGCAAAATGCGGTTGTTTATTAGGATTAGAAATATTTTCAAGAAAATTTTCTTTATTAAGCGGTAAAAAAAGCCCCGACCGCTCAAGATCAGCGGTCACCACAGCAGATATTTTCAACCCAATCGAATCATTGGAAATAAAGTCTGTAATTGCAATGGGAATGGGATTAAAATCAGCGCTCGAAATAGTCCCTTTCAATTGCGCATAGCCCGATGAAATACTTGAAAGCCACAACCCACAAGTGACAATAAACCAAGCTAAAACTTTATGTCTCGTTATAGTCATCATGGAATGTGTCCTTTCGTTAAGCCAATTTATTTTTTCTCGTTTATCATCTTATTTCTTGGAGGGGATCAACATTAAAGTCAAAACCTTGCCCCCATAGATCATATTGATCACGTGGGAGATCTGCATAAGGTTGGCATGAAAAGACAGCGGCATACACCTGCCTCATCATAATAGCTTGTTGACTCTCAAGACCACTTACGGGATCAATGATAGGATCGCCCATAACCATCCCTTCACGATCTAAATAAAATCGCAACCGCACAACCGGACGGTTTTTTAAATCGCCACCAAGCGCCACAAGTTTAAGCTTCTGTTGAATACATCCCCCCGCAATATTGACCAATGTTTGTGCCATTTTTGTGGTATCATCAATGTTTTTTCTTGCACCCAAAGCTTCTGGTGTATGAGAACGTTTTGCTCCCCCTCCTTGTGACCGCGCACGATTGAGCAAATTATTTTCCTCCAGTGCTAAAATATCTTCAATGGTCTGTTTCTCTTGGTTTTTCTTGTTAAGCTTTGGCGTCTTTTGATTCAATGCA
>NZ_JBHIMK010000021.1:0-12657 GCF_042194085.1 Bartonella sp. MU70NMGDW | reverse complement strand
AAAGGCATCTCAGGTGCAACCTTGGGAGTATCCTCCGGCGTGCTCAAAGGCATCTCAGGCGCAACCTTAGGAGTATCTTCCGGTGTGCTCAAAGGCATCTCAGGTGCAACCTTGGGAGTATCCTCCGGTGTGCTCAAAGGCATCTCAGGCGCAACCTTAGGGGTATCCTCTGTTTTTGCTTCTAATAATTCTGGTTTTGTAAGTTCGGGTGCAAATGTTTCTGACGTGTTCTTGCTTGGTGGTAGCGATGCTGTTTCAACAGAACGCAGTTTTTCCTTTGGTTGAAAAGGTGCTAGACTATCTATTTGTCCCTCTCCAATATGGCGTGCATCTTCTTTCTCTTGTGGTTGCATAGTTGGTTTAACGGCAGGAATTGCACGGATGGGAGCCTTCACGGATCCTTGTTGAGAGGACAACTCGTCCACTAAAGGAGCAAGAGTGATAGGAATTGCTTCCAATGGTTGTGGTAAAGAGACAGAGCTTGTAAACTGAATGGCTCCCCAACTGAGAAAAATGACATGGACCACAAGGGATAAAGCCAAGCCTCGTTTCATGCTATGATAGGAGTCTTTGTTCATTCTTTATGCCTTATTTATGACTTATATTTTTTCATTTTTAATCACTCTATGCTCTCTTAAAAACATTTTAAAAACAACAGGGTATGCGAAATTTTATCACTTATTATTTATTGTGCTAGACTTGCTAACGCAACTTGAGAAAACCCCGCTTTTTGAATATCTGCCAGCAGTTTTAATACTTGCTGATATTCAACAGTTTTAGCAACCCGCACAAAAACCCGTTGATCTTTTTGTGTAGCATCTTCTTCCAGAAGAGTTTTAAGGTGTGCAATCAGTGCTTGTGACGTTTCATAATAATCTTGATTAATGGCAAAACGCCCTTGCGCGTCAAGTGAAACCGTAAGAGGCGTTTTTTGAGCTCGTACGGGACCTGCTTGACTACGAGGCAAATCTAGAGGAACACCGTTCACTAAAAGGGGGGCAGAGACCATAAAGATAATCAACAAGACCAGCATGACATCCACAAAAGGAGTAACATTGATCTCACTCATCAGTTGGCTTCGTGAATGATGGCGCCTACGTTTATTTTTCCGAGAAGAAGAAGCAACAGAAATTCCCATGGGATAAGCTCCTTTTTATAAAGAGGAAGGTGCTGTGCGTGTTTCATCAATACGCCGCGATACAATTGTTGAAAATTCATCAGCAAAATTTTCTATTTGTGCAATGATGCGCGCACTTTCATGAGTCAACTTGTTATAAGCAATAACGGCTGGAATTGCTGCAAACAAACCAATAGCGGTTGCCAAAAGCGCTTCTGCAATCCCTGGCGCGACAATGGCAAGTGATGTATTTTGAGAAGCTGAAATAGAAAGAAAAGACTCCATAATACCAATAACTGTTCCAAAAAGTCCGATAAAGGGTCCCGCAGATCCCAATGTCGCAAGAAAACTTAATTTTGATTCTATTTTTTCACTTTCACGCCCCAGCGTCAAATCCATAGCCTTATCAATTCTGCTCTGCAAACTTTTCGATGTATGGGTCCCTTTTTCAAGAGATTTTTTCCATTCAACCATTGCCGCCATAAAAACTGCGGATATACTATTGGTGCGTTGACTTTTACATGATGCATAAAGATCTTCTAGCGCTTTGCCTGACCAAAATGTACGTTCAAACTGCTTTATTTCACGCCGTATTCTCCGATACGTAAAAATTTTATCAAAAATAATTGCCCAACTCCAAATGGAAGCGAGCAGCAACCCGATCATAACACCTTTCACGATCCAACTCGCTTGCATAAACAAATGCAACATTCCAATTGTTTCCGGATTCGTTAGTTCACCATGCGGCATAATTTTTGTCCCTCTAAATAAAAGGTGTATTTTTTAAAATTCTATAAAACAGATTATTTTATAGTTTCTAAATTTAAGTAAAAAACTTTAGTCTCACATAAATCCATGCGCTAAAACAAGACTTGTTTTTTAAATTTCCTTAAAAAGTGATGACGAGAGACATCCCTCAACACACACACCTCATTTCACAACAGCATTTATGAAAAATATAACGATAAAGCCTTCCCCATAAATGCTATAAAAATAAAAGATATAAAAATGCGTGATATCAAATCTATTATGCACCACCATCTTTACGCTCATGAAAAGAAAGCTAAACCCTCATACACGTTTTAAGCTTAAAATGCAGTGATAAGTCTTAGCACTTGAAAACATTCATAAGAGGCATTTTTATTCCTTATCTTAAGTGTTTTTGTCCCCACTCACCAAGCCCACTTGTGACATGTAAGAAAATGTTTTTTATTAATTGGCAGCAATAAAGCTTGAAAAGAAAAAATCTTACAAGTTTCAGAGTTATCTGAAAATGACAACGCAATAAATTATCATTATAAATAAATATGTTATAATCATGAAAGATTACGCTTTACCTCAGACTATTTTTTCTCTCATTTTGCATCAAATTTAATACGGGGACACCCTCGAACACAAAAAAACGACAATAAACCACCATAAAATGCCTCACAACAATGTGCCTCACCCATGCACCCTAATGTAAGTCCCATATAATAATCTAGTGTAAGTCTCATATAGTCTCATTGTGTTGTGAATTAATCCCTTTCAATGCCCATCATCTCTCTGACACCATGGCATGGTATAACGTAAAAGCTTCTGTAACATGAAAAAAGCCTTTTCACATCTTTACTTCATGAAAACAGGCTTCTTCGTTCTCTTTTCTCACTTGCGATATTTGATCGTTATTGCATTGAGAATGATCTATAAAAAATATTTTTACAATTTTTCAATGATTTATATTGCTCATCTTATGATACGTAAGCAAATGATTTCAATTGTTTCAACATGTACAGATTTGAAATGAAAGTATTTTACTCTCATTACTCTATTGGAATTTGTGCCCGTGAGAAGTGATAATTTACCTTTCTGAGTCGATCTATCATATAAAATAATATGCTTTTAAAACTTTAAATCAAAAATGCATTTCTGCTTTGTATACATTGACCTCTCACTCATTCACTGCGTTTAGAAGCACAGATAAAGCCATGTATTATGGATGAAAATGGATCGGACATGCGCTCTTGTGATGCCAAATGACAACCCAGTAAAAAACAAATCAAATTGCTTAAAACACCCTTTAAGTGTTTTGAGAGAATTTTCAACCTAATAGCTTATTATTACTTTATTGCAATATTTTGCTGGGTATGTGCATTTTTATAAAAATAAATCTTAATCCATTTTTTATTTCTTTTTTTGTTTTGTTCTTTTCTGCTGTTTTCCTATGCCAACGAACCTTTCTTCAAAAGAAAGAAAAGTATTTTCAGTTTATAGCAGAAAATGGATAATAAGACATTGATTTTGAATCATAACATAGATGAGGCGTGTTTAATTTTGTGGGATATCATCTTCAATTTATTGTAGCTACTGTAGTAGAGGCGCTTTCTTTTGATGTATCGCGTGACCTTGTTGGAAAACATTTAGGCTATGATAAATGTATGTCTTAGATTGTAGATTACTTTATATCCCCTGATCTCTCCTAAAGCTGCTCGTTCAATGAACAACACTTTTAACCAAGCATTTTTGCAAAAAGTTCTTTGGGTAAACGTCGCGGTTTTGCCTCCTCATTAATCAGAGCAATTTCAACTTTGGCTGTTACCAATGTGGTCGCCTCATGCAAAATAGATTGCTCCATAAAAAAGCGTGCCCCTTGGATATGAGTAACACGTGTTTTAACAACTAAAAGATTATCAATTTTAGCTGGTCTTGAAAAATTAATTTCCATATGACGCACAACAAAAAACAGTTTTTCCCCCTCAACCCCTGCTGCTAACATCTTATTATTAAAACCGGTATCCCGTAAAAACTCTGAACGTCCTCGTTCAAAAAACTCAAGATAACGCGCATGATAAACCACACCGGAAAAATCTGTATCCGCAACATAAACGCGGACCTGAAAATTATGAAAAGCATTTGTATGATTGCTCTTAAAAGGAGTTATTTCTGTCATTGGCTTCATGTCCCATAAAATCATCTAATATAGCAAATTGTTTATCAATCAAAAGATTGAACACATTTTTGTGTTGAAGTTGTGAAAAGCAAAAGCCCCCTTAATCGTGCAAGACCTTTTTGGTCAGAATATGCTAAAAGAAGCACGTCTCTTGTATTTTATGACCTTACTATAAAATATTCACATAGTTTCTTTTAATTAAAGAGAATGTCTTAGTCATCTTCCCCATCCCATAAAGACGTCTGAAGTGATGAATTGTCTTGAGCATCAGAAAGTTGAGAACGCCTTTGTATAGACGTTGTAGAGACAGGAGCAGAAAGCCCTAAATGGCTCCAAGCCTTTTCAGTTAGAATGCGTCCACGAGCGGTTCTTTGAATAAAACCTTGTTGGAGCAAATACGGTTCAACAATATCTTCAATGGCATCGCGTGGTTCTGATAAAGCAGCAGCAATTGTTTCAATCCCCACCGGTCCCCCTAAAAAAGTTTCCGCAATCAGGAGCAAGTAGCGGCGATCAAGCGGATCAAGCCCAAGATGATCGACCTCAAGGCGCGAAAGCGCTTCATCGGCGATTTTTTGGTCAATTTGTTTTGCCTGTTTAACCAAAGCAAAATCACAAACACGCCGTAAAAGCCGCCCAGCAATACGAGGAGTCCCCCGTGCTCGGCGTGCAATTTCATGAGCACCATCATCACTGATCTTGACGGCAAAAAGCCGTGCATTACGCTGCACAATATATTCCAATTCTTCTATCGTATAAAAATTGAGACGAATTGGGATGCCAAAACGGTCTCTCAGCGGTGTGGTCAAAAGCCCCAAACGTGTAGTTGCCGCTACCAAAGTAAATTTAGCCAGATCAATTTTCACCGAGCGTGCGGCCGGCCCCTCCCCAATGATCAAATCAAGTTGATAATCTTCCATGGCTGGATAAAGAATTTCCTCAATCGCCGGATTTAAGCGATGAATTTCATCAATAAACAAGACATCACGTTCTTCGAGATTGGTCAAGAGAGCGGCTAAATCTCCTGCTTTAGCGATGACCGGTCCTGAAGTAGAGCGAAAATTAACGCCTAATTCTTTTGCCATAATCTGTGAAAGCGTTGTTTTTCCCAGTCCCGGTGGTCCTACAAACAAAACATGATCCAGCGCTTCTTGCCGCGTTTTTGCTGCTTCAATAAATATTTTTAAATTAGCCCGTGCCGCTTCTTGACCAATAAAATCATCGAGAACTTGTGGTCTTAAGGAACGATCTGGATCGTTAGGAAGGGGTGCGGAACCCAGAAGGCGTTTATCTTCATCTTTATGCATTGTTACCTTGATTTTAAGTAGGAGAAGAAAGCAATTTGAGACTATGGCGGATCAGCAGAGCAGAAGAAACAGTTTCCCCCTCAAGAGCGTTCATCGCAAGAGCAAGAGCACGGGATGCTTGCTCCCGTTCAAACCCTAGCTTCATCAACGCAGAAAGCGCATCATGCGCAGGTTGATTGGTCATCTCACGCTGAGGAACCGAAACAGTCTTGAGCGCTTGTTCAAAGGGGAGTGTTTTACTTTTCAACTCACCCACAATTCTTTCACTGACTTTTTTACCAACGCCCGGCGCTCGACTAATCATCGCAACATCGTTTAAGGCAATAGCCTGTGCGAGTTCATCTGGTGATAAAGTACCCAAGATTGCCAAAGCAACCTTCGCCCCTACTCCAGGAACATTTTGTAGAAGACAAAACCACTCCTGTTCAGCTCTTGTAGCAAAGCCAAAAAGGCGGATTGCGTCTTCCCGAACATGCGTTTCAATAAAAAGGCTTAACGCCTCCCCAACAGAGGGTAAAGAAGGACGGAGCCGATTTGAAACAAAAACAACATAACCCACACCGTGAACATCAAGAAGGATATGATCATCAAAGATATGTTCAAGAGTGCCCTTTAATTTGCCAATCATGCTTCCACCCCAATCATACCGCCATCCTTGCCTGATAAGATCGGTCAATACTCTTACGGTGCATACTATGACAAAGAGCAAGAGCAAGAGCATCAGCCGCATCACTGCTATCAAATTCAGCCCGTGGGAGGAGAACTTTGACCATCATATGAATTTGTTCTTTAGCACCGTGTCCAACACCAATAACCGATTTTTTCACTTTGTTGGGCGCATATTCAAAAACAGGAAGATTGGCTTGCGCAGGAACCAGCAATGCAATTGCACGCGCTTGCCCAAGTTTTAAAGTTGCTGTAGCATCTTTGTTGACAAACACATGTTCTACAGCGGCTTCATGGGGCATAAATTGATGCACAACCTCTGAAAGACCTTTGTGGATCTGACATAGTCTGGAAGCCAGCTCACACTTTACATCAGAAGAAACGGTCCCTGCTGCAATAAACTGAAGACGATTACCCGCAACATCGATAACGCCCCACCCTGTACGCCGCAATCCGGGATCAATGCCTATAATACGAATCGTCTCTGCCATAAACTACAGTCTATACACTTTTCCCCCCTGTGAATAAAGACAAGACCACAAAGCAAACAGCAGTACAAGACAAAACCAGTAAAAAGATGGTCATGCCCCCCAATTATAACACGCAACGAACAGCATCTTTATGAAGCATAACTGAAATCAATCAAAACCATTCACACATCACAAGCAAGCACCCTATCAAACACCTTATAAAACATAAAAATTCTCTTTCTCTATCATGTCCAATGCCATAACAGTTAAACATCGCAAGCGAGCAAATAGAGAGTGCTGGATTGTACATTCATTAAGTGTAAAGAGACTATGCAATAGATAGTATACACTTTACGGAAACTTTTTACATTATAACATGTTGCTACCACAGTAATTCAACAAATTGATTTATAAAGATAATTCATTATTTTGTATGTTGAATAAGAATCCCGAATATCCTAAGATTTTCTCATTACAAACCTCTTTATATTGAAGCAATAAAAACCATTCGCTCACATATGAAACGTGGGATTTCCCTATGGAGTAAACCTGTACAAGAAAGGACTAAAAATGCCTCTCATGAACCATCTCTAATGCCAAGGGCTTATCACAACATTGGGGACTGGCAAATATGATGATCGTGCCGGCTTGCTCCGTTGCAAGCGTAAAGATGAGGGGGCTCAATGGATGTAAACAAGAACTGAGAGGTGTTTTTGAATATGCCCATTACACCACAATGACATTGCATGGAGAGGGACATTATGCATGGGACACAGAGAACCCCCGAGGCATTCATTATAGAGCACTTTATTTTGGATGTTTTATTTTACGAGAAGGAAATAACTTCCATTCAAAACAAAAGAAGCCCAAAAACTGACACAATGTGTATCATCCTCATTAACACACGCTTTACAGCAACTTTATAGGCATAAATTATAGAGCATAAATAAATTGATGTACAAGCCCCTGCTCTATCTTAGAGCCAGATCATTATCATAGCCAAAACAAAATCACACGATATATCAACAGAAAGTGTTCCAGCTGCAATCAACCGAAGCCGATTTTACAAGACCAACCATACCCCACATTCCATGCCATAATTCGCAATCAATACCTATACACCCCCTCCCTCTACCCCCCTCTCAGCTATAAGCTCAAGATATTTCCTACGCTCAAATAGAAATTAGGCAGAAAAAAGCACTCTAGATTAGTTTTAGTTGTGAAATTTCGGTTGTAAAAAATGGGTAGATTGCTCTAAATATCGCAAGAAAGAAGCAAGGAGCTATTCTTCTCAGAACACTCAAAAGCTGTTTTCAGTCATTCGATTTGTTTTCCTACTAAATTATCATTTCTTAAACTACAACCGCCCCTTATTTACCAGAGTGCTTAAACTACAGCCGCATCTCTAAACGAAAAAATGCACGCTCTTAAAAGCAATGAATGAGAAACAAATTGGCGAAAAACTTCTGGCAATTCATGCCAATGAGGGGTTTCAAGTTCCAATGTCGGTGTATGAAGTGATACTTTTACAATTTCTTTTTTTATTTGTTCTGATGACATTTCCCCTTCGTGCAAAGCAAGGAAATACCTCTAAGAACGCCCAAAGGCTGTTTTGAGCAATTCGATTTGTTTTCCTACTGGATTATCATCTTCTAAGGCACAGGAGGCTGCAGTTTCCCAACCAGCACGCATATACTGTATGCGCGCTTCTAAACGCAATGAATGAGAAACAAATTGGCGAAAAATTTCTGGCAATTCATGCCAATGAGGGGTTTCAAGTTCCAATGTCGGTGTATGAAGTGATACTTTTACAATTTCTTTTTTTATTTGTTCTGATGACATTTCCCCTTCGCGCTCTGCCCGAAGAAGAAGGAGTTGAGAAGCGATTTGCATAAGTCGTGTACTTAAATACATAGCTTCTTTCGCATAGATTGCAGAAACTTCTGCCGAAAGGGAACGTGCTACTAATTTCCCTTCTGAGTCAATATACGCTGCGGTTTTTTCAATCAGCGCCATTGTTTCTTCATAGAGACGATTAAAAGCATTTTCAAAAGCATTATGCTCAATCATGATAATAGGTTCATCATATGGACGTTTATGTACACTCACGCTTTTATACTCCAAGTATCAGCACAAAATTATACCACTCAACGAACAGAGTATTAAAAAGTTTCTTTTGTTGCTGTGTAGAACGCTTTTTTTAAAACTGCTACCTCTTTTAATTTTTTTGCGCAACGCGCTTTTTATACTAAGGTTAACGCACCCAACAAACACTATAGGAGCGTTTTTCTTATAAACGGATCAGTTTCCTTGAAAAGGACCACTGCCAAGATCGCCGTCTTTCACAATAATAGGCGACTCCAAATTGCAGAGCAATACCCGTTATTATTAAGAGGGTATCGGAAAAAAACGTTTCTGTCATCACTGTTTTTATAATTTGTCCAAACATCGCAAAAATGGTTCCCGTTACAAAGACCGGTAAACTATGTTTTCCTAAGATTGCTAAAGGATGTTTCTGAGAGACATAAAACCATTTATTGATGCTTGGCAAAGAAAGAATGAGAAAGGCTAATGCAAGAACATGGAGTAAACGTGGCAAGCTTAAAAAGGTTTTATTAAAGTTCAACAATGGGGAAGACCAGCCAAGCCACCCCAAAATACCCCACCAGTTTAAGCGAACCCATAACAGTGCCAACAAGAGATAAGCTGCCGCACAAACAATCCAAAAAGACCGAAAAGCGATTGTTTTTCCTTGTTTAAGCGCTAAAGTACTGGTCAATCCTATGACAAATAAGAATTGCCAAGACAAAGGGTTTAAAAACCACTTTCCTTCTAAAGGATAAGAAGGAGGAGCAATTTTATAAAATCCGCAGATAAGATACAGCGTAAACGAGCCCAAAAGCAGCCACTTTGTCTGTTTACAACTCAAATAAAGGATAAAAGGCGCAAAAAACATCAAAACGATATAAAGTGGAAGAATATTATTATATCCCAATTGATGCCCAAAACTTAAGGTACTCAAAAATGCGATACTAGGCTCTTTAAAAAAGAGTCTCATATTGTTCATTGATAAAAGTTTTTCTGTTTTCCATAATAAAAAGGCAGCAAAAAAAAGACTTAACGTGACAAAGGTAGTAAAAAGATATGCGCCATAGAGCTGCAAAGCTCTGTACCACAGTTTTCGGATGATAAAAGCAAAGGATTTTTGCTGTAACCGTCCATGAAAGCTTAATCCAAGCGCAATCCCTGAAAGCAAAACAAACACTTCTGCACAATCAGAAAAACCGAAATTTCTATGGGTAAAAGACTCATAGATCGTTCTGGGAATATGGTTGATGAAAATCGTCAATAAAGCTAAAGAACGAAAAACGTCAATACGTGTATCACGGCGAAAAGGTTGAGTATTATGCTCAAGAATACCTTGGTATTTCATCAGTGGACTCCCACACGCCACAAACCCCTTGAAGTCCCATAAAATGGTAGTTACCCTTATTGCCAACAAGCATAAACAGGATGAAATTTTAATTTTTAAGTGTCAAGTTTCATTTTAAGCGTTTATTTTTTAAAAGGCAAAATTTTTTTAAAGGCAAAAGAACGAAAAGAATCCATACATGTATCACAGCAAAAAGGCGACATAATTATGCTTAAAAACACTCTCATTTCTCATAAGCAGGCACCCACACACCCACAAATCCTTTAAATTACGTGAAAATGGTGGTCACTTTCATCGCAAATAAGCATAATAGAATGAAACTTTAATTTTAAGCATTATTTTTCTCTAAGAAACAGGGATTTGACATGACAGAACAAAAAAATAAACTAATTGATTCACCTCTTTTCCCTCAGTTGATTTTAACACTTGATGTTCGGCGCAACACCCCACACACATTTTTGCAGCAAATTTTTCAAACAAAGTCTTTTGCATGCGTCATCCTCTATGATTCTGAAAAGCAGAAAGATGATAGCTCTTTTTTACAACAACAAGCACAAACTTACGCAGAAGATATCCAAAATCACGACGCAGCCCTTCTCATCGCTGATGACAGCCGCATTGCTGGGCGCATAAAGGCTGATGGATTGCACATAGAAGATGATCTTAACGCTCTTGAAAGCTTCAAAAATCAGCAAAAGGAACAAAAAATCATAGGCTTTGGCAATCTACGCAATCGCCATAGTGCTATGCTTGCAGCGGAAACAGGTGTTGATTACCTGTTCTTTGGAAAACTCGGTGCTGATAAAAAACCCCAAGCACACCCCCGCAATCTCCAGTTAGCAACATGGTGGGCAGAAATTATGCAAACCCCCGCCATTATCCAAGCAGGAAGCGATTTTTCAACCTTTGATGAAGTCTTAAAGACTGGATGTGAATTCATTGCTGTAGAAGAAGTGATTTTGGGGAACGACAATCCCTTAATACTGCTTAAAACAATGCAAGAAAAATGCGAAAACACCCCCTTGTAATATAGGAGACATACATAAGCCGCTGATAAAACCCCATACACTCACTCATGCAATACCCAGTGAACATAGCGATAAGCAAAAGCTACGAAAATCCCTGCCATAGTTCAAGCAGGAAGCGATTTTTCAACCTTTGATGAAGTCTTAAAGACTGGATGTGAATTCATTGCTGTAGAAGAAGTGATTTTTGGGAACGACAACCCCTTAATACTGCTTAAAACAATGCAAGAAAAATGTGAAAACACCCCCTTGTAATATAGGAGGAGAATTTATAAATAAAGCGTTAATAAAAATCCAAACACTCACCACTATATTACTTATATAGAACACACAATAACAGATAAAGAGGATACCTCGAAACTCAATAAAATTGCTTAATAATTCAATCAAATTGATGAAAAATCTAGCGTCTTTTTTTCATATAATATATAGAAAAAAGGATCATAAAAACTTTCTCGTTCAATGTCTTATAAAGACAAAGCATTATGATTGGGGAAAATGGTCATTTTCAATATTGGTACTGAATACCAATAGCTGATGATACAAATATGCAGGGGACATAAAAATGCAATATAGCGGAACACTTGAAGATCTTAAAAACATAATTCGCAAAGCTGGATATCAAATCAAAGAAACTAAACCTCTATCACATCCATCCCCTGAAGGATATCAGATCAAAACCTACGAAGGAGGCACTATTAATTGGTTTAAAAGCACAGGAAAACTTCAAGTTCAAGGCAGCGCAAACATAAAACAAAAGCTAACAGAAGATTTAGCAAAGCATCTAGAAGAAACATCTTCTTCAAAAACTGCCCCCAATCCCTCAAATAAAAAAATCTTTATCGTTCATGGCCATGACCATATTTCTCTAGAGCAACTTGAACTTATTCTTCGCAGGCTTGATCTCGAACCATACATCTTAAAAAATACTGGTGGTAATGGTTTAACCCTCATTGAAATTTTGGAAAAAGAAGCTTGTAACGATTCTATAGGATTTGGTATTGTGCTATTTACTCCCGATGATATAGGCTATGCTAGATCTGACAAGGAAAAAAAAGAACAATTTCGTGCACGACAAAACGTTATTTTCGAAATGGGCATGTTAACCGCTGCACTTTCTCGCAAAAATGTCGCTATTCTAAAAAAACAAGACCTTGAACTCCCTTCAGATTTTGGTGGGCTTAAATACATTCCTTTTAATGAACACGTAAAAGAAACACTTCCGGATCTTTGTGATCGACTATGTGAAGCCGGCTACAATTTAGATGCAAAAAAAATTGCTACAGCATCACGTTAAATTTGAATAATGCTTATGTTTATTTTTTAAAGCGCACGCCCAAAACCACAAGACACCCCACCACATTCCACAGACACACACATCCTATAGGCTTAAAGAAACGATCACCCCCACTCTTATTCAAACAGCAAGCGATTGTGCAAATTTTAATGAAGGTACCGAAATTCATTACCATAGAAGAAATCATTTTAGTCTCTTTGATAAACACGGGGGCTGATGTCATAATTTTGGTAATTGTTACAGAAAGGTTTAAGAGGCAGATAGCCTCTGATTAGATTAAAGAAAAATAGGAAATTCACGTCGGGCATGCACTACAGCTACAATTTCGATTTGATTTGCAGCTACTCGATACAATATAAGGTAATTTGGATGCGCTACAATTTCTCGTAATCCTAATACCTTCTCACTCTGTC
>NZ_JBHIMK010000209.1:0-2082 GCF_042194085.1 Bartonella sp. MU70NMGDW | reverse complement strand
ATCCTCCTACTCAAAATTGTTAACCTTTCACTCAAACTTCCTCATATATATTAATTGTATTAGAAGTAGGGATTTATAAGTGGAGCTTTATAGAACAGATGGGATATGGTGTGAGACATAAACGCACAATCCAATCCATATTATAAAAATGTCTGGAGAGCTGAAAAAGCTTCTTACATCTATCCTACATTACATAAAGCAACTTAAGAGAAAAAGTCTCCATAAGTTGTATATCCCTATCCTTGTTGGATGATTTTGGCGCAATGTACTATCTGTTTTGAAAGGTACATCTCACATCATCTCTTGGTCCATCTGCTCTAGCCCCTTTTTCCGCTTATAGGGTGGCATGTTCTTTGAAGGATTGATGATTTTTGCAATCTTTTTTAGAAATGAGCGTGATGGAGAAAAAGTTTGCTGTTGTGAGAAAAAGAAGGGATGGCTTTGTGCTTTTGCAAAAATTGGTACTCACGTTTGAACGGAAGCTGGCAGTGGGGAAGGGGAAGTTATAGAGCACGTGATCAATAAATTTTATTCCGCTATAGAATATTGGCTTTTATAAGCTATAGAGAAGGCTATGCCGAGGGGATAGGGGGCCCTTAAGTCTTAAAGATAATTCTCAAGTAATTCTAAGAGAACAAAATCTTATGGTGATTAGAAAAAAAGACCTTCTTCTATCTCATTTGCTCCTTATTCCACTTGTTCTAAATACTACTTGTTATAGAGCTAGAACGATATTTTTATCTTAAAGCCATACTTATCAAGCACTAAAAGATAATACTGCGTCACTCAAACTTTCCCCCTTTTAGCTTTATAGGTTTGGGGCTTTATAAGAAGCTGCTTTTGTAAGCGTACACTACACAAAAGCATCCTCTTAAAAATCAGCTATGGATGGTCTTTTGTCTTTTCAAAGCGGGCAGAATATTACTTGCAGAAATTTTATAATAAAGAAATGCTAAAAAATATGTCGTTTTTGAGAACATGACATAAAAAAGAGATTTCTTTTGGACTAAAACACTGCATCAGAAACGCAGGTAACATAAAGCCGCTTTTTACCTTGTATAATGCTGTTTCATGAACCTTGATAAGCTCCGATCTACAGTTATCTGTTCCCAACACAGCTCCAGTGGTATGGTATGCTTTGCCACAAATGATCAGATCAAATTCCGGTAAACCATATTGCTTTTTCGCATCCGATATCACTTGAATTGATTGCTAAGGTGTAAACACTTAGGTCGTTGCGTTTGATAAGACTTTATTTGCTTTACCAGAAAGCGCTTGTGCATCTGTTGTAGCCGGTTAGTAAAAGATTTGGTGCGTCCGTTGCAGAAGAATCTTGGTTTTTACAACTATTGACTACTTGTCTATAAGTACAAACAGCAAAAAAACGGAAGGGTGTTTTCGTATCTCATTTGCTCCTTATTCCACCGTTCCAGATACTACTTGTTAAGAGAGTTAGAACGCTGCTTGTTTACCAGAAAGCCATACTTCTTAATCCTTACAAGATATACTTCTTCACTCAAACTTTCCTCTATATTGCTTTTATTAGAAGTGGGGCTTTATGGAATATGTAATTTATGCGCATAAAGGCTTTGCAGGGATTAAATCTCAACTCAGATTTTCTCTCTTTATAGATTCAGAATTGTATATTATCATAACGCCTAGCTTCTTCATCATAATATTTCTTCACGAGAGCTTTCCAAAAATATTACACCATCTAGTTTGTTCTTTAAAAAATAATCAAGGCAATACTTTTGTACCATCCTCATTCGCTATCCTTAGGGGCTGCTTTTGCATTTATAGAAATTGCCCACTGACTTTAGAAGTGGAGCCTAGAAACGTGCGGAAGAGGAGAACCATAGGGCGGTGTGATTAATCATTCTGTCATGCCATAGAAATATTTGGTTTTTGTAGGGTAGAAGCAGCGGCCACCCCCTTTAATGCTTTTTAGGCATTTAAAATGGCACGAGAAAAAGCTGGTAGTCGTGATATGTTTTTTCTAAAGTTTTTTATTATGGCTGATCCATGAGCTCTAAGATATAAATTGAGAGGGAATGGGCGGCATTAAAAGTTAAACGCGCATGG
>NZ_JBHIMK010000208.1:0-2104 GCF_042194085.1 Bartonella sp. MU70NMGDW | reverse complement strand
TTACAGCAAAAGAACCCATTGTAGATCTCTCTACTTTTTCTAATTTTAATTTTTCTGCTGCATCCATTTTTTCCTTTTCATTGGGAATAGGTCTTTATGGACTCACGTACCTTTATCCTGTCTATTTAAGCCAAATCCGACACTTTGATGCCCTCATGATTGGAGAAACATTGTTTCTTTCAGGATTCGTCATGTTATTAACTGCCCCGCTTGCTGGATTTCTTTCAGCACGAATGGATGCACGTTTAATGATGGCAATAGGACTTTTTGGTTTTGCAATAGGTACTTGGATGGCGAGCTCTATCACAGATAACTGGGATTTTTGGCAGCTTTTTTGGCCGCAAGTTTTCCGTGGTGCTTCTGTAATGTTATGTATGGTTCCTATTAATAATATTGCCTTGGGAACACTCCCACCAGAACGGATGAAAAATGCTTCTGGACTCTTTAATCTCACCCGGAATCTAGGTGGGGCTGTAGGGCTTGCCATTATCAGCACTCTCATGACAAAACGCACAGACTTCCATTATGAACGAATAGCCGAAACGCTTAACTACGCAAACAGACAAGCAACTGAAATGCTTTCAAAGCTTACTGTATTATTCAAAACAGAAACCTTTGATTCCTATACTCTGGCTCTTTCTCAATTGTTTGGTATGGTACGCATACAAGCAACCATTATGGCTATTAGTGATATTTTCTTTATCATAACCATCATCTTTGGTGTTTTGGCATTTATGACTATGTTTCTCAAAAAAATACCACCCCTCACGGATTCACCACCAAATCACTAAGCCTAATTAAAATTGAGAAACATTTTTTATCCTTATCACTTTCTTCGCTTCCTATGCACTTTATCTCTTCTCAAGAGACAGTATAAATCAACTTGTGATTCTAAATGATTCTTCTGATAAAAATTCTTTTCAATGCGGGCTTTTTACGCACTTAAAAACAACTTCTCGCATACAAAAATTGTTCTAGATGATAATAAACAAAGAGCTTATCTAAAGTGCTCCACACCATAAAGATAAAGTAGCGATTTCTATAAGATTTTTGATTTATCACCATAAGGCACAAAACATTAAATCTCTCATCTATCTACCCCCTTTTTACACTGCCTCCCTCATAAAAACTATTTTGTTAAGATTCTTTGCCCTTCGCTCTTTGATTCTTACAAGAATATTCATAAAAGATTGATGATTCTTGTGATTTTTATTCACACACCTATTTCCCTTATAATGTGTAGGATAACGTTTTTTTGATTCTGAATGAAAAATTTTACATGAAAAAATCATTTGGTATTTGATACTCTTATGCCAATTGCAAAAGGATTTACCTTTATAGCAAAAAAGTAATGATATATTTTTTAAAAAAAGCTGCTTTTGAACATGTAATTTTATTTTTTTACACTCTTTTAAAAAAGCTGATACTTACAATTTTGATTCTACTGCTGCATATTTTTCTTTCTTAAGCCCCTTCTCTTTCAACAAGCGCTAAAATTTTATAAAATGCCTCTCTATTGCATCAATCAAAACCATTCTCTTTCACACAAAAAGCAAAGAGATAAAGGCTGTTTAAGAAAAAAGTAAAATATCCAACCGTTTCGATGCAAGATCTACCAATGATATTGAAAACTAGAAAACTGTATGATGATACCGGCTTTAAAAGAATACAAGACCACTCAAAATCCGGTTCCTTCAGTATTATAAAATGGGACGCTATTTCAAAAAAATGAGCTTTAGATATATTCCTACTCACTTAACTGAAGTTATCAAAAATAAGAAACCAGCCACATAAAGAAAAAGCTATATAATAAAATCGCAATACAACTCCCCAAAAACTTTGTACCGCTAAATACTTTGGCACTAGCCAAAACAGTATGTTCTCCTCAATTCCAGCTGTTGAAAAGCGAAATAAACACTTATCTTCAAGCCACTTTATGATGCTGAAAACGATTTGAAACTTCTCGTTCCCCACTAGGAACCAAAGTGCCATAACACCCAGAAAGATAATGTGGTATCAGTTCCAATGCTTGAAAGCGATGCTTTTCATAAGGACCAGGCATTGCCAAATTTTCTGTTAAACTATTTGAAAAGCCAAAACGTTG
>NZ_JBHIMK010000207.1:0-2112 GCF_042194085.1 Bartonella sp. MU70NMGDW | reverse complement strand
CCGATCAGCATGCGGACAGCATTATAGGATCCATAGTTGAGAGCAAGGGTGCGCGGTCTGTTCATTGTGTTGTTCCATGGATTTTACAGTGGGAATGTCCACTGAAGAGAACGTTTTTCTGTGAAAAGTTGGCTGCTTCATATCTCCATACAGTGATTAGTTGAAAGCAGATTTCCATAACCACTCCAGAATTTAAAAGTACCTTTGGTGCATGAGGAATCTCAAAGCGTATTAACGAGTGGAAATGCTGCAACTTTGAGGTGATTATGAGGAGAAACACAAGCCTCATAAATGAGGACGATACCTTTTTAGGGAAATTGCTTGTGGATTTGTTACATACATAGCGGCTATTGTATCTAGATTTATAAAATGAACCCAAGATAGCAAGAGCATTGACATAATCAGAATTTATAGAGGTTTGTCTATTTTTTAGATACCATTCATTGATCCATAAATTGGTTTTGGGTAATTTTTTGATATCTTTTTTTATAATCATCAACAATTTATAATCCCCCCATTTCTCTCTGACTGTTTCTTCGCATCAATTTTCGTCTAAAAAAAATTATTTTCAGAACCCATCTTTATTTATTAAAAAAATTGTCTTGCAAGGTTTGTTATTTCGATCACATAAAAATTAAATTTCTTATATGACGAGGAGTGAGTATTGTATGATACATCGTGATTAAATACATAAATCTTACCATATCCTGAAATGATGATTTCCTTTTGTAAAACAGTGTCCTGAGTGGAAGCTAGATAACCGTTACTTTGATCATGGAGATAACATCTTAAAAGAGCGCTTATTGAAGATATTTTTTAATATTGCTGAAAGGGAAAGAAAATATTTTAAAACAAAGAAATTAGATGTGTGATTAAAGTTTTCATCTCATGATAAAGATGGCGAATTTTAAATTTCATCTACTATCCTTTTTTTGATTCACTGATCTGTAAAAAATATCAAATTTCTCCAATTCATCCCTCCTTAATTTTATCATTGATCATAGATATCTTCTAGCTTGCTCCAAAACGGCATCCCTTTACGAATAACGATATATTGTTTCCAAATTATAAGCCTTGCCATTGATTTTCCCGCTGATTAAATCAACTCTTCTTTTAAAAAGTGTCGTTCGAGAAAAGAACGCATCTTATCAGTTTAAAACTCTATGATCTTTATTAACCTAAAAGTAATAGCATAAAGTATAATGTAAAAAATGAATAAATTTGAATTTATGTAAAAAAAACAACCTTTTTTATTGCTGCTACGGATAAAACAAACAAATCTATATTATAAAGTAGTCAATTACTACATTGATTGTGGTTATCCATTTTGTATAATTATCATTTTATAAATACTCATATAGTTTTTAATTAAAATATCATTTCTGAATGATTTATAAGATGCTACTAAAATATTTTAAAGTCACCTATAAAGTGATTAAATTGCTCCTAGAGAGATATAAAGCCATACAGAGAAATCTACGTCTATTTTGTTGAATAAATTAGTTTTTATAGCTTTATTCTGTTTATAGAGTGTTTAATTTGTGTACAATTTATCCCTTTTTATTTTTATCGTAGATTATTCTAAATGGATTTAATAAATTTTATTAAATATAGTTAGATATGAATTTATGTATTTATTTTAAGTTGTTGTGATTGATAAAAAAATAGAAAAATATTTACAAAAAAGTTCTGTTGAGAGAAGGCTTATTGCTTATCATATTTTTACTAACATATCTTTTGTCTACCTCGCATCGCTATACTGGTATGGATACATTATTTTGTTCTAAGGTCTTTAAGGAACGTGATGATGCTATTCAGAAATTGGATTCAGAAAAGTTTGAAAAAGAAAATGCGGAGAGAAGATGGAACGATACAATGAAAATATTGGCGGTGGGAAAATATTGGCGGTGGGAAAATATTGGGGGTGGCGGTAGAGGGCTTGAAGAGAATAGCTTTTGAACAGCAGGCACTCTACTTTGCTTTGCTGCAAAATATGCAAAATAACAAGCAACTGACTTATAAATATGAAATAACACAAAAGCGGAATGCTGCAATTTTTGAACGGCTCGAGAAGGTTTTTACTTTATTTGAGCATGTTGAGAAAAGAACAGA
>NZ_JBHIMK010000206.1:0-2124 GCF_042194085.1 Bartonella sp. MU70NMGDW | reverse complement strand
GTTAGCTGGACGCCTTGAAATCATAACAATATTCGTCCTTTTTATTCCCGCTTTCTGGCGTGAACAATTCTAATGCATAGAGCATTTTATTCTACTATGATAAAAAATTTACAATATAAAAAGGCATGAACAGTATGAGTCATAATATTCACCCCTTACTCAATCCACTGAAGATTTCCTAAAATTTCATACAAGTCATCATATCAACGATATAAATGTTGATATAAAAATAATTCAACAAGAACAATCAAATACCAAGAGCCTTCAAATCGAGAACATATAAAACTTCACTTTATTGATCTTCTTTATCAAATAAAGTGGGCACATAGAACATCCTTTTTTTACGAATAATCTCTCATGCAAAAAATATGAATATTTGCTGATAAAAGTGCTTTTTCTCTTTAATAGAGTTACATCCTTATAGAAAAAATGCTATTATATTATGGATTCACAAGCTTGTTTGTAAAAAAAATCTCACAATACTCATCAACCCCATTTCACGACAGTTCTCATGAAAGATATAAAATGGGCACCATCATTTTTACTTAAATAATAATAAGGTGCAAGTCGGTACCACAAAATAAGATATAAATTAGTACCACCATATTATTTTCTTTCTGTTAATGCCGTAACAACCTGCAGTTCAGACAATTTATAAGAAATCTCTTTACACCCTGTCTTCAATAGTTTTTATCCACCACATGCTTTCTTCCAATTGTGATGTGCAAGAGGATAGCTCTTATTCAAATTAAAAAGGTAAATTATCTATAGAAATCATATATATATATTGTATATATTGATCTTAGATCCGTCTTATTATGAATTTATTGAAAATATGTACGACTATTTTACCCATGGAGACACCATAAATATCTTTTTTAAGACAAGAAAACGTTTTTTCCATCTATTTAAGTCTTCCAAAACGAACAATATCAGTACGACACCGTATATCTAGACTTGAGTTAAAGCATTATTTTCTTATTCTAAAATATCACTGAATAAAAATAGCTTTCCTCTCTCCTAATATGCTTTATCATAAAGCACATGTTGCTCTCAAGCGTATACATTTTTAATATTTTATCCAAAATTTTGAGAACTTCTTATAGCGTTCTACTAAAGAAAATATAAATTTTGTAAAATAACATTTATATCATTGAGCTGTTTTCTTGATGACTATGAAAAATCTTTAAGGAAAAAACTTTTTATCACTCCTCAAAAAGATTTTTGATATAATAATCAAAGTGTTTTTTCCGCAAACAGTTCTTTGTAAACACGCTCAATCTCGGTTGCCTCTTTTTCCAAAGGAAAGTGCGTACGAACATGGGTTAAAGCTTTCTTTCCGGCTGCCAATGTTTTTTCTACATCAGCAAAATAAGGTTCAATTGCTGCTTTTAAAGCCGCTCCATCTCCTGCTTTTACAACTGTTCCTGTTCCCTTGACCACCAATTCTTTAAAAATTCCTACATCACTCGCCACTACAGCCGTCTGTGATGCCATTGCCTCCAATGGTGTCAGACCAAAACCTTCCAAACGAGAAGGAGTCACATAAAGTGATAAACGGCGATACCACACAGGTATATCAAGCCTTTCACCAAGAAAAATAATGCGGTCGTTTAAACCAGCTTCAGCAATCTTCTGTCGTAATTTCTTTTCAAAACCATAATGCTGTTCTGTAGTCCGACCAGCGATAAGTGCTGTCCATTCGGGATAGTCAGGCAATAATGCTATCATCGCGTCCACAAACAAATCAGTACCCTTTAAATAGCGCACGCGCCCAAAACATCCTACCGCATATTTTCCTGGCACCCCAGTTGCTGGAAAGTAATCATCAGGAATTTTGGGGGGTGAAAAACGCCTAATATCCACTCCATGCATAATAACCTTATGAGGCACTTCTAGATAGGTTCCCGTACATACACTAGTAGCGATAACTTTATCCATACGACGAAGCAACCATTTGGTAAAAGGCTTGTGTTCGCGTCGAGATGCCGAAGTAAAGATGAGTTTAAGCTTCATTCGCAAAACATCGCGTAAAAACACCCCGCACAGCATCTCAATATTGCGTCGTGCATGCCAAATACGAAATGGCTTCCCTTTCGGACTTTTCCAAAGTCCGAAAAGGTC
>NZ_JBHIMK010000205.1:0-2168 GCF_042194085.1 Bartonella sp. MU70NMGDW | reverse complement strand
AAAAATGTAGATTTTTGGCTTGCACTTTGCTCCCCCTCCGGTTGCGAGCGCCCTCGCATTAGTATTCCGGGGTCTGGCAACACATTGATTTATAATAATAAATCATCCTTTTTCAACTTGAATCATAACTCCGAATATAGTAAGATTTTCTCATCACAAACCCTCTCAGATTGAATCAATTAATATCACTTGCTTGCACGTCAAAAGCGGGGCTGGTGTGTGGGTAAAAATGAGGAAAGAAAGGAGTAAAAATGCCTCTTATGAATCGTCTTAATGCAAGGGCTGTCGCAACATTGGGGGCTGGCAAATATAATGATGGTGCCGGCTTGCTTCTCCATAAGCGTAAAGATGGTGGTGCTCAATGGCTTTATCGTTATACCATTCATGGTCGGCGCCGCGAAATGGGCTTGGGTGCGTTGCGAAATGTTTCTTTAAAAAAAGCCCGTGAATTAGCAAATCAATGGCGTTCTGTTTTGCATGAGGGGCGTGATCCCATTAAAGAACGTGAGAAACAAAAGCGTGAGGCAATAAGTAATCTCCATTATTTAAAAGACATTGCCTTAGATGCTTTTGAAAGTCGTAAAGCTGAATTAAAAGGAGATGGCAAGGCTGGGAATTGGTTTCTACCTTTACAACTTTATATTCTCCCCAAATTAGGCTGTATTCCTATTTCAGAAATTACACAAACAGAGATACGCAATGTTCTTGCTCCCATCTGGCATGCAAAAGCTGCAACCGCAGAGAAAGCAATAAATCGTCTTAATATTTGTCTCAAACATGCTGCTGCTTTGGGGCTGGATGTTGATTTACAAGCAACGATAAAAGCACGGGCTCTCTTAGGGAAACAACGCCATAAAGCACAAAATTTACCAGCAATGGACTGGAAAGATGTTCCTGCCTTTTATCAGTCACTCTGCAAAACAACAACAATGACACAACTGGCTTTGCGTTTTCTTATTCTTACAGGCGTTCGTACACGTCCTTTGCGCTATATGCATGAAGATCAGATTGATGGGGATATATGGACCATTCCTGCTGAAAGTATGAAAGGACGACGCGATGCTACAGAAGAATTCCGCGTTCCTTTATCATCAGAAGCACTAAAAGTGATTAAACAAGCACGCCTTTTATCTCGTAATGGGTTTCTTTTTTCTGCAACCGGTCGTGGTCCCCTTGCACAGAACAGCATGTTACAATACATGAAAAAAACAGGACTTGAAGCCTGTCCGCATGGTTTTCGCTCTAGTTTACGTGATTGGCTCGCAGAAACAACCAATGCCCCTTATGAGGTCGCTGAAACCATTCTAGGTCATACGGTTGGGGGAAAAGTGGAGCGTGCCTATCGTCGGACTGACTATTTAGAACAGCGTCGTATTTTTATGGATAGATGGGCTTCTTATGTTACTGATCAAAACAATAAAAGTTGTGGATAGCTCTATGTCTCCATTTTCCTTATTTTATCCATAACGGATAATACAATCACAAATTATTGCTTCTCTTGATAAAAAATCACAAGATATTGTTTTTTTGCTGGAAAAGTTTGCTACGAATTGCTATTTATATATAGTTAATAAACAGTGATTCTATCATTTAATATAAAGGGGATTCCATGATTCCAAACGGACCACTCCTCACAGTACGTGAGAGTGCAAAACTACTTAATATAAGCGTTTCAACACTTTGGCGGCGGGTCGCTGATGGCTCAGTACCAAAGCCTTTAAAGATTGGTTCCTTAGCGCGCTGGTTACAATCTGACCTTTGCGATGTAATCGAAAAGGCAAAAAACCAACGTGGCAACGACGCCGCCTAAAGAAAACTTCGCCTTATAGGACAGACAAAGTATTTCGACTTTCGCAAATCCCGAAATAACAGAATCTGTCCTGTAATGCAAGTAGCAGGAAGGGATTTTATGCATTTTACAAATGCTACAACAAGCAATGCTTATGCATTGCATACAACAGCTCAAAAAATTACTTGTGCATTACGTGGAGTTTGGCATGGGCGTTATGGAATAGCCCGTTGCCCTGCTCATGATGATAGGCTGCCTAGCTTATCCCTTGCCAATGGACATGATGGGCGTCTTTTACTCTATTGTTATGCTGGCTGCTCTTTTAGAGAGATCATACAAGCGCTCATTAGAATTGGCTTGCTTGGAAAACAAGCCTTTT
>NZ_JBHIMK010000204.1:0-2173 GCF_042194085.1 Bartonella sp. MU70NMGDW | reverse complement strand
TTATCATCAGGTGTTACAGGTGAAATCCATTATGTTGATTCAGGCTATAACATCATGTCTATGCCAATACTTGAAGAGCTGAAAAAAAGTGATGATACTCAGGAAGGATAAAAATCATCGCACTTAGAAAAATATGACGTAAGGCACGTGTGCAGGTCTTTATAAGAATAAGTCTAATACAAAACCAGATACCTTGTTTTGCAAAGTGTTTCATAAAAATCCGGAATATTTCTTCAATCCATGGTTGATAAATTTTGTATTTTATGACGTTATTTACCTTACTAAAGCATACGCTTTTGCTGTTGCTTATAAATCAACCCCCAGCCCTCGCAGTGTGAAACAGAGATTAGGGGATTATTAAAATCCTTAGCTTCAGCTTTTGTATACCAGATTGAAAAAAATATTGCCTACCGTTTTATTTATTCTTGAAACGCAAAGGCAATCTAATTTAGGAAGAATATGAAGGCGTAAAGAAATCAATCATTAATCTGACTATTATTCTTTAATGAGGCTTTACAATTTTAAAAGCACCCACACAATATTTTTTTAAATAAGGGAGGTTACGCTTTACCTCACACCTTTATTTTCTCGTTCTTTAATGAAAGCATTTCTCTGATATGTCAGGTAAAATAGAACGCCCAAAAACACTACGGCTGTTGCTCCTTCATGCATTTTTTTAAAAGATATCTCTCAGTACACGCAATTCCATTTCACAATGGTATCTGTAGAACGTATAAAAATCCCCGTGAAGTACATAAATCCTTTTTGCTCCACCATTTTAATGTTTATAAAAATGACAAACCGACACCATCATTTTACTTGCCATGTTCTAATGTTGAAACACCCCTTGATGCTTGAGATGATTCATTAGAAGTATTTTTAATAATTTTTATCCACATACTAACCCGCTTGTGACAAGCAAACACATATTTTTAATTAATTCAATACAAAAATAAAATGAATTATTCATATAAATCAATTTTTTATCTTTATAATCACATTATTTTTTCAGTTTAAATGACAGCCACAAATAAGTACAATAACATTTTTTCAATTTTAGATTTTCAAATTTATAATTCCAAAAGTCATTTCTTGCATATAAAAAACAGAATTGACATGTGAGAAAATAAAAGGCGTAAACATCTCTACGGAACAGGCTCAAGTGCCAAGAGCTGTCTCAAGGTAGGATGTGTGATGATGCTCGGCTTCCTCCTTCATAAACATAAAGATGGGGACGTGCACAATGGCTTTATCGTTACACTATTTACGGTCACCGTCGCGAATTGGGCTTGGGAGTTTTAAGAGAGGTCTCTTTAAAACAAGCGCGTAAAACTGAATTTAAAAATGAAGGTAGAAATGGAAACTGGTTTTCATCTTTAAAATTTCATCTTCTTCCCAAATTAGATTGTCTTCTTGTTTTAAAGAATTACACAAACAGAGACACACGATATCCCTGCCCCTATCGAGATATAAACGCTGTTACACGCAGCAAATAATATTGAAAATTGGATAATAGCAATGATATTTTTAGCTTATACGTTAATAAATAAGATGCTTCCACCTAATGAGTCTTGTATTATTCTGTTTGCAAATATCATTGTGAGATGAATTTAAGAGAAAATCAAAATATCTTGTTCATTACATTGCATAAATTCATTATATTACATAAACATGTGTAAGTGGAAACGATAATTTATTTTCAAAGAGATAGTTTTTAGACAAAAGCCAAAACTTTTATATTTCATCCATGTTTCATAAAGAATCGAATGATATGAATCTATAATTTCCTAGAATATGACTGTCTTATACAACCATCAATACAATCTATTTTATATGCCTATCATAGCATGTTTCTATTTTTTACAATTGAAATTATTTAAAAAAACAGGATATCATTGTATTTCATCCTTAAGAGTACGGCTTAGTAATGCGTTCGCCGCTTCAGTTATGTTTTTACCACAATAGAGAATTTGATAAATTTGTTCTACAATGGGCATTTCTATCCCAATACGTTGCGCCAACGTATGTACTTCCTTGGTATTTAAGTACCCTTCCACAACCTGACCAATTTGTTTTTCCGCTTCTTTGATATCTACTCCTTTACCAAGAAGTATTCCAAAACGGCGATTACGCGACTGATTATCAGTACATGTCAAAACCAGATCACCTAAGC
>NZ_JBHIMK010000203.1:0-2176 GCF_042194085.1 Bartonella sp. MU70NMGDW | reverse complement strand
AACAATCTGGATATGAAACATGCCGTTTCTATGATGAAGCAGTTACGCCGCACAGCTGATGAACTGAAAAAAACCATTCTTATTGTTATGCACGATGTTAATTTTGCATCATCTTATTCAGATATGATTGTTGCACTGAAAAATGGGAAAGCAGCCTATTGTGGAACTCCCAAAGAAATTATGCAACCAGAAATTCTTAAAGACATTTATGATGTCGATATTCAAATCAAAACAATCAATGACATCCCTATCGCCCTTTATTATCGATAACCATAAAGATTTTTTGCGCTTGCATGCACTATAGAATCTGCTAGGGATAGTAAAATTGGCTTATTGGGGAATAGTTTAATGGTAGAACAGCGGACTTTGACTTCGTCAATCTTGGTTCGAATCCAAGTTCCCCAGCCAGTATTTAATGATTTTAGCTTGCCATCGGGGTTTATATAATTTGAAAGCAGGTTTTGCATCAATTTATTTTTTTTCAAAGGATCTTCAAAAACCTTTCAAGAGTTATTTAAAACCCCTTTAATGCATATTTTTCTCTTCCTCTAAAAATCGCAATTTGAGATGATAAGCTCTTGAGCCAGAGCGGATTCTTTGAACCACATGTATAAGATATGTATAAGATATGTGCCAACCACTTTTATCTTAAATTGGCTAAAGATTGTTCGGATCTGAGGCACATCATTGAGAGAGAAGAAACTTTCCCTTTAATTGCGCAAGCAGAGCAAACATCGTCTGGTAATCCTCTCGCTTAAACAAATCCTTTCTATAGTAATCCTCAACACCCCAGTAAGGCGGATCAAGATAAAATTAAAGTGTTTGGACGGTCATACCGCACAATAAAATCAGACCAGTCTAAATGTTCAATGGTAACACCCGCTAAGCGGCGGTAAAGCTTTAATACGCTTTCAAGTTTCAACGAATTAAACCGTGCACTACGATTAGAATCAACGCCAAATGTTCGTTTGTCCACCTGACCAGCGAAACTCAAACGCTAGAGATATAAAAACCGTGAAGCCCGCTCTAAACGTGAGGGTGTTTAGGTCTTATAAAGCGAAACGTTGAAACTCTTCACGGCTGCTTATCTGGAACTGCGACAGATCCATAAAAAGGTGATAACCCGAAAAAATTCAGCACATCACCTGAGCGATTATTGATGACTTCATATAAAGATATGAATTTCCTTGTACAGAATATGCCTCCCATTCCAACAAAAGACTCCACATAAGGCGATGAGGGATAGCTTCTATGATTTACAGGTACTGATCACTGGCCATGTAATAACGCCAACTGATGTCCAAGCCAATTAGACCGCCTGTGGGAACAGGCAGGTTTTGGGGCTAAATATAATGAAACAGCACCGAACGGATAAGCCACGCGTCGTAAGTGAGCCTCTAGCGTGCATAGCTTATAGGTTTTAGAAACAGACAATTATTATAATTCAGACGATTAAAGATCGGATCTCAGGCTTTTTAATCCAGTGGACAAACACGAATAATATGTCCGTCTGGATCTTTGATTAGGAAGGTACGTCCAAATACATCAGTATACGGTTCCTTTAAGACATTTATCTAAACGGTGGTTTGCTCTTGCCATTCCGCATAGAGCTTATCTACGTCCTCTCCCTTAGGCAACATAATGCCGATTTCTGAAAAACGAGGCACATTTTCCTCAGGCGCATCGCCCCCAGACCAGAGAGCAAAGAGTGCATCACCCGAAGAAGCAAATGCAACATAGCGTGGTGAGATGAATACAGGCTCTTTCTTGAAGATGAATTTGTAAAAAGCAGTAGAATGCTCCACATTTGATACGTATACCAACTGCAGGTTTGGGGTAACAGGATAAGTGAGGATATTACTCATGAATTCTTCATGATTTAGTAGCGACTGCCTGACAGGCATATACCTATACTAGGGAATATTCCAACAAGAGTTTGTGATGCTTCCGTTCGCGGTGTGCTTTACTTATATGTTTTTACTCCCTTATTGCTATATGCTAAAATATCGGGGTCACCACTACTGGGATTATAATGACATCCCTATCGCTCTTTATTATCGATAATCATAAAGATTTTTTGCGCTTGCCTACACTGTAGAATCTGCTAGAGATGGTAAAATTGCTTATTGGGGAATAGTTTAATGGTAGAACAGCGGACTCTGACTCCGTCAATCTT
>NZ_JBHIMK010000202.1:0-2182 GCF_042194085.1 Bartonella sp. MU70NMGDW | reverse complement strand
CGGTTCATGAGAGGAATTCTTAGGCTTTTCTTATATAACTTTGCTTCACACGCCAGCCCCGCTTGTAACGTGTAAGTGAATGATTTTGATTAGTTCAACATGGAACAGATTTTAAATGAGAGAAATTTACGATATTCAAGATTTTAATTCAATAGGAATAACGCTAAATTATCATTATAAATCAATATTTTGAATATTTCATTTAAAAAATCTTTTATTGATACAAAAAGAACTTTATTGAGTGATTTTATTTTATAAATGAAAAAATTAGCTTTCTTGAATGTTTTGTATGTGAAAGATAAAGCGCTTGTTGTTAGATTTTCTTTGCATGCATCAATTTTCTCAAAACTGTTTGTTTAGAAGAACCAGCAATGGAAGTGTAAATAAATCTTTATAGATAGCGACAACACATCGTAAAGAAAGAATTTATTTTATTGCTATAATAGATTGTAAATAACAAAAAAATACACTCCGTTTTTTGTTAATAGTAAACGGATCAATATGATTATTTTTTTATAATTTTATATTAAAATTGGTAGCGTATTCTATCAGAAAAACTTGTCTCGGCTATACGTCTTTTAAAATTTTTTCTGAGAGTTTACATCAATATAGAGGGTTAAATTGTGAGATAATTGTGTATTGATGCTAAACTCACCTCTAACGGCAGAATCTGTCGGAGTAAGGTAAAAATGAATACCAATCTGTTTGGTATCATCAATATCAAAGTTTTTTAAGGAAGTTCACTTTCTCGTACAACGATGGGGTACGATCTTCTACGCTCCTAACAATAGTTTTTGTTAGATACCTATTTATCCGGATTAACTGGGGAGGCTGTTTGATTTAATTTTAAGATTATCAATATTAAAAGGCGTTAAAAATCAAGTCATTAGTACACAAATTATGTTTGTGGTTCAAAAGGTTAGTTCTCTGATTATTCTTTGCAAATTTTTGACAAATGATTGTTGAGGCAATTAACATTTTTACAGCATAACTTTAATAGTATTTTTTATAGAGATTTTAGAGATATTTTCTGTACAGATATCACAAGGGAAGAGTGTAGCCATATGAAAACACCGTTATGCTCTGTTATATTGTAAGCTATGATTGATTATTTATCCAGTGTGCTTTTTTTCATTTTCTATATCCTTTGGAGTGAATGAGAGTGGCTGTAGGTTCCCTATCTATTTCAAATGTGTAGTGATTAACTTTTCATTTTTCTAATATCATCTTTGCATGGACAGCTCTATGGCGCATATTAGCACCATATCTATATTCAAAGAGGAGCATAATCAAACGGTAGAGTTTCTGTACTTCCATAAGTGAAAAAGCAAGAAATCTTCTATTTTTTAAGATTTATTCTTAATGCTGTTATCTTTATATTATCTAAAAATACACTTTTTTAGCTTTATGGGCAAATTCGATGATGAATAGCTGCGCAACCCATGTGAAGAGGAGAAAAATTGTATTTAAGTGGAAAAGAAACCACTTCAGGAAAAAATGAATTTCATGTACGAAAAGGCAGCATACTTGGTGACATATTCTAGATAAAAACACCTTATATTTTTCTTGATAAAAATTAATCAATATATTGATTTATAATGATAATTTATCGTTATTTACATTGAATGAGAGTTCTGAATACCGTAAGATTCTCTCATTTCAAACTTGTTTATTTTGAATCAAGCAAAATCATTCTCTTGCACATCACAAGCGGGGCTGGTGCGTGGATAAAAACTGTACAAGAAAGGACTAAAAATGCCTCTTATGAACCGTCTGAATGCAAGGTCTGTTGCCACATTGGGGGCTGGAAAATATAATGATGGTGCCGGCTTGCTCCTTCATAAACGTAAAGATGGGGATCCTCAATGGCTTTACCATTATACCATTCATGGGCGGCCCTTGCGAAATGGATTTTGGTGCTTTAAGAAATGCCGCTTAAAAAAGCTCGTGAATTGGCAATCCAATGGTGTTCTGTTCTTCGTGATGGTTGTGATACCATTAAAGAACGTGAGAAACAAAAGCGTGAGGCAATGCGTAATCTCCATTCCGTAAAAGACATTGCTTTAGATAGTTTTGAAAGTCGTAAAAGCTCTAGTGTTTTGGCATCTGGCTTTCGATAGATCAAAACTAAATCGGGCTTTATGTGACAATCACGACAATTGCGCCACTGACCTGTTAGTGC
>NZ_JBHIMK010000201.1:0-2187 GCF_042194085.1 Bartonella sp. MU70NMGDW | reverse complement strand
TTTCATCAGCCTTTAGAGACCAATCGTAAATATTAGACATTATAAATCCCCCATTATTTTCATAGTTTTTCTAACAAATTCTCGTTCTGTGCACTAAAATGTGCTGCCACTGTTGATTGGTACATCATAATCACTGCACCATCCGTATTTACGCATTTTACCTCTCTTCACTCCTTACAATTTAATAACCTAAATTCACCAGATGCTTTTCATAACATTAGTATTAATGTTTTCTCTTCTAATGTGTGATGTAACCACCTCATCTGATGTTACTTAATATCTTGTTTTGTTACTTTGCTGTTGTTATATAAATATTTCTCAAATCTTGCATCTTGTTGCAAAATTTATAAATACTGTTCAAAATTTTCCTTATTATGGATTTCATATAACCATTATCGAATGTAATAACTTATCATCCACATGGAAAGTTTCTGACTTAAGCATTATCTTTTTTATTTTTTTCAATAGTTTAAATCTATCTCGTTGATATTTTAAAACAAGGAAACTCTATCTTTTGGCTATCACTTGTATTAAAATTTTAAAGTTAGCTTTAAATTCTTTGCATGCTTCATTATGTTTTTATTCACATGCAAATGCTTTGTTCTATTTTATTCAATTTATTCCTGAAATTGTGTTACAAGGTCAGCACCAATGTTTTTTTGAACAGGCTTTTGTTCAATCTAAATGCACCATAGAGAATATACTCAATATGGCCATTTCCTCACACTTTCATTGAACTGGAAATGAAATACCACACACCTTCACCACATCTGAAGGTTGTATCCGATCCGGAAAACATTAAAAAACATAACCTAGCACCCTCCCCCAATTTTTATGAACAATACCCTTGTTTTTTTAATGCCCCGTAACCAAATTCTCCCCTCCCGCATTTAGCATATCTCTATATATATTATTATATGTATATTTTTTTTGCAAGAATAATAAATCATTCTCAACAACATCTTGCAATTATTGGTGCTCTTCTCTATTCTTTCCAGCGTTTACCTCATTATTTAGTATAATTGAACTACTTAAAAATGATTTTTTTAACAAGATCTAAAAGATAAGCTATTTTTTATATCTTTCATAGTGTTCATAACGAGTTTTATGATATTAGTGGAACAATGCAAAGCAATTATAGAATGCTATGATAGTTTAGATAAAGAATTCACTAACGAATTTATCTATGAGTCTCTTGTTAACACATTTGTCTATCTCTGGGGTATACCAATCATCTTTTCCTGTATAGCTGCAGATTTTATATGGCTACCAATTGTAACATTGCTAATAATAGCAATATTAGTGGGAATTTGGTTACTCTTCCTCATAATTCCTTACTTATTCCAAAATTGGTTTTTGGCTTTGATAATCATTATTATAATAATTCTTTGTTTGCGTTTGTTTTATTTATTCCCTATTTTAGTGTTTAAAAATTTTTTTGAGGCGAATTTACTCAATTTTTCTCTTGTTGTATTATAATAAATAAGAGCACTTCATTATAATTAGAAAGCTTTTTGTATATCTTTTTGTATATAATGAGTGATTTCTTATCTGTAATATTACTGCACGATATCACATGACTCTTGAGTACCTTTACCTTGAAAACAAAGAGCTTTATGTCTCAGAAAATGAATTTAAGTAGTACTTTATGCTGAGATACATCCTTTTGCTTTCTCTCTTCCAACTCTTTAAAAGTGTTGATGAAATTTCAAGATGAAAAGCCTTTGTTCATTTTCATCATCATTTTTTAATAATAAAGATTAAGTATTGTTTCACATTTTTGTTTATCGCATTCTTAATGGGAATATCTCCTCATGAAAAATAGAATGCCCCACACAAAATATAATGATATTGCATATCACGCACTTTTTAAAGAAATATTGCTCAAAATATACTCTGTTCATTTTACGATAGCACACGTCAATGATACAATAGAAAGCCATTACAGATCATCATCTTTAAGCTTTTGAAGATACAAGCTGGAACCCATTATACAATTTTGTTGGTCGCCACATTGCGATCGTCCTCGCATCTGAGAATGTTCATGTATGACTTTTCGCTTCCTTTCTTCAAGTATTTTGCCCCATATGCTCCCACTGATGACGTGCAAGAAGTGATTTTATATGAAAAGATGTATGATGAAAGAATCTTATGGTATTCTGAGTTATTATTTTAATATGAAAAAAA
>NZ_JBHIMK010000200.1:0-2203 GCF_042194085.1 Bartonella sp. MU70NMGDW | reverse complement strand
TTTTAAAAAAGTCAGAAGGATAAAGATTAGAATGCGGTTCTGATATAGACTTGGAGCGTTTTAATATATTGGAATATGAGAATGCGGATTTGATTGATTTGTTGTATTGCGCTTTCAGCATCGCTCTTTTTAACAGGATAAGCAATGAAATGGATATCAGGCATTAAATACTTAAGTTCTCGCATCGAGCGCCACATATGGTAATCATGGGTGACGATATAAAGGGTCTTATAGTGGTGTTTTTTGATCCAAGCAGCACTTTCTTCGGCGTTTCCTCTGGTGTTAATCGCTTGATGCCCAATGTCAATACAACAGGAGACAAGTCGTGGGCTAATATGCCTGTTATGCATGAAACCTTTCAGATTGGTTGTGCTGTTTACGCCACTGATAAGGAGTCGTGAACCAAGCCCCCTTTGTAAGAGATTAAATCCTGTCTCTATTCGGTTTTCTCCGCCTGTCAGCACAATGATGGCATCAGCTTTGGGGAGAGGCTTTGGGGGAGAAAGTCGTTCAGTTTTTTCAGAAAAAACAATAAAACCACCCCAGAAAATAAAAACAATGATTGCAAGAGTAAGTGTTGTCGGTGGAAAATAGCAAAATAAAAAGCGCATAGACCAACGATAATGGGGTCGTTTTGGAAGAGGACATTTTAAATCATTTTGCGTCAATGAGTTGGAATGGTAGGAGTGGTGAGTCATAAAATTAAAATAAACCGTTTTCACATTGATCGATTTTTTTCAGTTGCGCTAAAATAGTCATGCGGTTTGTAAGGGTGGTAAGAAAAGAAACGAAAATAATAAGAAAAATGATTTTTCCGTAAGGAACGGAACTTATGGAAATATGTCCAAACAAAGCTGTTACTTGGCTAGCTTCCACTCTTCCCAAGTTATAATTCGTCCAGAGACAAAAGGCTAAAAACAGAAATATGCTTGTGAGACCACCATATAAAGCACCACGCAGTGCAGTTTTAAAAAAATGCCAGTCAAATTGGCGGGCAATGAAAATAGTTTCAGTACCAAGGAAATATAAGACATTGATAATATGCGCATTTTCTGCCAATGCATTGCGGGTGGTAAAAATGATGGTAAGAATAAGAGAGCCTAGAACCAATGCTAAAATTGAAAAGCCAATGAAAACAGTGGTGTATGCCATGGTTGCAAAACGATGGACCCAAACACGGTGATCATCAAATTGACCTCCTGGAATTTGGGTTTTAATGGCGTGATTAATGGCTGCAAAATTGATTTTTTCATCTCTCTTCAGAGTCACAATGATAAGGCGGGGAAGGGGCAGTTCATTGATATTGAAACCTGTTCCAAGCCATGGCTCCAGTAATTTTTCTGTAGCTTTTTGGTCAACAATTTTTGCATCTTGTACACCAGAAAATGTTTTGACCAATTGTACGGCATCACGGAGAGCTTTGTTGATATCAACATTGTCAATGGGGCGTATTTGTATTGTTGCTTCATAGCTAATCTGATTACTCCAATTTTGGGCGGCACGTTGGACTAAATCAACACCGATTAAGGTGAGGCTTGAAAGAAATGTCATAATAGCAATAACGGCAACCAATGCTTTTCCAGAAATATTACCACTGGGAATAATCGCTGTTGTATTTTTTTTATTGCTTGTAAAAATGGGGAAAGACTTATTCATGAATCGTCATCCGTCCGTTATGGAGAAGCATACGTCGTGCTGCAACTTGTTCCATTAAGGCAATATCATGGGTGGCAATGATCACAGCTGTTCCAAAACGATTTAATTCAATAAACAAACGGAGTAGGCGTTTTGCTAAGGGCGGATCGACATTTCCGGTTGGTTCATCGGCAAGTAGAATTTCAGGTTGATCAATGAGCGCGCGTGCAATGGCTACCCTTTGTTTTTCTCCGCCAGAAAGAACTGGTGGTAAAACATGAATATGATCTCCAAGACCTACCCAACAGAGAAGATCTTCCACTTCACTGCGATAGGTTGCTTCTTCTTGTCCTTTAATGCGTAAAGGTAAGGAGACATTTTCATAAGTGGTCATGTGGTCGAGTAAACGAAAATCTTGAAAAACTACACCGATACGTTGTCGCAGCGCAGGGAGCTCTTGTCGTTTGAGTAATGCTGTATCTGTTCCAAAGAGATCAATATGACCGCGGGTGGGTTTGAGTGCCAAAAACATAAGACGCATCAACGACGTTTTCCCTGCTCCAGAGGC
>NZ_JBHIMK010000020.1:17779-26951 GCF_042194085.1 Bartonella sp. MU70NMGDW | reverse complement strand
CCGCGGGGAAATCGTAATTTAGCAAATCATACAATTTCAATTTTATATAATATTGAACAGGGTACACGTGCTTATATTCAGCGTATTGATATACGTGGCAATGAGAAAACGCGTGATTACGTCATTCGCCGTGAGATTGATTTAAACGAAGGGGATGCTTACAATCAAACTTTATTACAGCGGGCAAAACGTCGTCTAGAAAGTTTAGGTTTCTTCAAAGCTGTTAATATTTCAATGGTTCCCACAGATCAATCTGACCAAGTTATTTTGGTAATAGATGTCGTTGAAGCTTCAACAGGAGATCTCTCTCTTTCTGGAGGATATACAACAGGGGGAACAAGTCCTGGTATGTCACTTGAAGTTTCTGTTACTGAACGTAATCTTGGGGGACGTGGTCAATATGTTCGTTTAGGGTTGGGTGCAGGGCAAGAAAAATCTCGTAATTATAATTTATCATTTGTTGATCCTTATTTCTTAGGGTATCGTTTATCTGCTGGTGTTGATGTTTTTCGTAGTACTTATCGTGCTGATAAAGCTTATGATGTACGACAGACAGGTGGATCGCTGCGGTTTTCGTTACCTATTAATAATCAATTATCTGCTAATTTAGCTTATTCTTACGTGCAGGAAGAATATGATTTTGGCGGAGAGTATGATTTTGACAAAGAGAGTGACATAATAGCATTATATGGGAAATATTCTGGTGCGATTGTTCAAGCTGCAAAACAAAGCCCTTGGAAACGTTCATCAATTAGTTATGGTTTCACCTATAATACGATTGATGATATGAGATCCCCCCATGATGGGTGGTACGTGCATCTTCTTCAGGAATATGCAGGGCTTGGTGGAAGTGCAAAGTTCTTGAAGACCACGGGTAAGGCGATGATGTACAAGACTCTTTCTGACCAGAAGGATATTGTTGGTTTGCTTTCCTTTGGGGGTGGTTATATCCACGGAATGGGTCGAGATGGTGTTCGTATTTTCGATATGTTTAAAGCGAATACTGATATGATTCGAGGGTTCAAATATAATGGAATAGGTCCGCGTCAGGTTTCCAGTAAGGGTGAGGTTTATTTCTTGGGGGGAACAACATATATGAATGCGACTGCTGAAGTACAGTTTCCTATCCCTGTTGTGCCTGAAGGGTTCGGGTTGCGCGGTGCTTTATTTGCGGATATTGCCACGCTTTATGGCAATAATTATAAAGCCGTTTTTAAGGGTGAACCGTCTGTTACCAATACCAAAAGTGCTTGGCGTTCATCTGCAGGTGTGAGTTTGATGTGGGATTCTCCGTTTGGTCCTTTGCGTTTTGATTATGCTTGGCCAATAACGAAGCAGGAAGGTGATCGTTTGCAACAATTGAATTTTGGTATTTCTACAAAGTTCTGATTTGAGCGATTTTAAGAAGGAAAAACTTGAAGAGAATAGCTTAAGCTGGGAGAGAAAGTGTTTTGATGGCGGATACATTTTTTTTTACGCCGTCCCGGCAATTGACAGTTGCAAATGTTGCTGAGTTGACGGGTGCAAAGCTTCTTAATCCAGAGTTTTCTCATAAAGTTATCAATACTCTTTCTTCACTTGAGAGTGCTGTGGAGGGTTCTCTTGTTTTTGTAGAGCATCGGAAGTTTTCTGATGCTTTACTGGACAGTTCCGCTGTTGCTGTTTTTTGTACGAATGAGATTGTTTTTAAAGTTCCCGAAACTATGGCAATTTTGGTAACATCCACACCACAGCGTGACTTTGCTCAGATTGGTCGTATTTTGTTTCCAGATTCTGTCAAGCCAATGCCTTGGTTGGGATCCAAGGGGATTTCATCGCATGCGCATATTCATCCAACGGCTAAGTTGGCACATGATGTGTGTATTGAAGCGGGAGCTGTTATTGGTAGAAATGTTGAGATTGGTGCAGGAACTCTTATTTCATCCACAGCTGTTATCGGTGAAAATTGCCGTATTGGATGTGACTGCTATATTGCTCCTAAGGTAACAGTTCAGTGTTCTATAATAGGTGATAAGGTTCAGCTTTATCCTGGTGTTTGCATTGGGCAAGATGGTTTTGGTTATATTGGGGGCGTTTCTGGAATCGAGAAAATTCCACAGCTTGGTCGCGTTATTATTGAGGATGGTGTAGAAGTTGGTGCGAACACGACAATTGATCGTGGGACATTTCAAGATACTGTTATTGGTGAAGGAAGCAAGATTGATAATCTTGTCCAAATTGCCCACAATGTAAAAATTGGCCGCTATTGTCTTATTGCCGCTCAATGTGGCATTGCGGGAAGTACATCGATAGGGGATATGTCTCAGCTTGGCGGAGGTGTCGGAGTAGCCGATCACATCATAATAGGTAAATGTGTTCAGATTGCTGCTCGTAGTGGTGTTATGAATGACATTCCGGATGGCGAAAAATGGGGAGGTAGTCCAGCACGACCATTTAAACAATGGTTTCGTGAAGTAGCGACGTTGCGCAGTATGGGAAAAGTTAAAAAGGAGAAACGCTGATATGATCAGCAGTGAAAAGACTAAAAACTTAGAGGCTGTGGATATTGAAAAACTATTATCAATATTGCCGCACCGTTATCCATTTTTATTAATCGATCGTATAGTTGATATTGATGGTGAACAAGGAGCTATTGGTATTAAAAATATAACGATTAATGAGCCGCATTTTACGGGACATTTTCCCGCGAAGCCTGTTATGCCTGGAGTTTTGATTTTAGAAGCTATGGCACAAACGGCAGGAGCAATAGCACTTTTAAATTTAGGCAATAAGCAAACAAATTTAGTTTACCTTATGACAGTTGATAATGCGAAATTTCGTAAGCCGGTTATGCCTGGTGATCAACTCAAGATTCATGTTCAGCTTTTGAAAAAAAGGTCTGGTATGAGACGTTTTTCGTGCGTTGCAAAAGTAGAAGATGTCCGCGTCGCTGAAGCAGAAATTGCTGCGATGATTGTCGAAGAAGAATAAAAGATATTTGATGGGAATTTAAAAATGTCCGGTACGAAAATCCATCCAACTGCTCTTGTGGAGAAAGGAGCGCAGCTTGGTGAGAATGTACAAGTTGGACCGTTTTGTCATATTAGTTCAGATGCTGTTATTGGTGATGGATGCAGTTTGATGAGTCATGTTGTGATAATGGGGAAGACAACGTTAGGAGCCAAGAGTAAAGTATTTTCTCATGCAGTTTTGGGAGCAGATCCGCAAAATAATAAACATAAGGGAGGGGCTACGACTCTTTCGATTGGTAAAAACTGCACGATTCGTGAAGGCGTAACAATGCATAGGGGTTCCGATTCGAGTGTAGGAATGACAGTGGTTGGTGATAATTGCCAATTTTTTTGTTATGCGCATATCGCTCATGATTGCCATGTAGGGAATCATGTAACATTCGCAAATAATGTGATGATAGCTGGCCATGTTATTATTGGTGATTATGTAATTATTGGTGGGGGTGCTGCTGTGCATCAATTTGTTCGTGTTGGGCATCATGCATTTATTGGTGGTGTATCAGCATTGGTTGGTGATCTCATTCCCTATGGAACAGCTGTTGGGGTACAGGCAAAACTTGCTGGACTCAATATTATTGGCATGAAGCGTGCGGGACTTGAGCGTCAAGATATTCATGCACTCCGTCATGCGGTTGCTATGCTTTTTGATCATAGCAAACCATTTAAAGAGCGTGTCAGTGATGTTGCTTCTTTCTATTCTTCTTCTCAGTCTGTTCTTGATATAGTTAATTTTATTAAGGAAGAAGGAAAACGTTTTTATTGTACACCAAAATTTGAAGGTGATAGAATAAAAGAACATAAGGATTAAAAATGCCTATTTGGGGAGCCAGAAGTTTTCTTTCCGGCCGTACTGCTATTATAGCAGGAAATGGTGTTCTACCGATTACTGTTGCGCAGGCTCTTGAGAAGAATGGAGAGAATCCTTTTCTTGTGCTTTTGCGTGGTGAGGCGGATTCTGTTCTTTATCGCTATGAGCATTGCGAGCTATCAATTGTGGAGTTAGCGCGACTCGTTAAAATCTTAAAAGAGGCTGGAGTTTATAATGTTGTTTTGGCAGGTGGTGTGAAAAAGCGCCCACTTCTTAAACAATTGCGACTGGACTGGACAACATTTTTAGCTCTCCCTAAGTTAATCGGAGCTTTGAAGAGAGGGGATGATGCGTTATTAAAAGCTTTTATACGGATTATTGAAACGTATGGTTTTCGTGTTGTTGGTGCTCACGAGATAGTCGCAGATCTTTTAGCTCCCATAGAGTTTGATTTAACAGTGCGGCGTGCTACGCGAAAAGAGAAAAAAGATATTTTTTTAGCAGCAGAAGCAGCAAAGCTTTTAGGTCAATTAGATATCGGGCAAGCCGTTGTTGTTGTCCAAGGAAGGGTGGTTGCACTGGAGGGCGCTGAGGGAACTGATAATATGTTGTGGCGTGTTTGTGAAATGCGAGAAAGAGGGCAAATTCCCCTTAAAGGTGGCGTTCTTGTAAAATGTGCAAAACCACAACAGGATAATCGCGTTGATTTACCATCAATTGGGCCCGCGACAATAATGAATATTGCAAAGAGTGGTTTATCTGGTGTTGCGGTGGAGGCAAATAGAAGTCTAATATTATCGGTGAAAACAACAATAGAAAAAGCCAACAAATATTCTCTATTTATAGAGACATTTGAAAAGTTTGGTCATGAATAATTGTTTTTTAAAGATTGCTGTGGTTTCAGGGGAGGAATCTGGTGATTTACTTGCGTCCGATTTAATTTCTTGTTTATCACAACAAACAGGATGCAATATTCATTTGATTGGTGTTGGGGGGAGGCATTTAAAGGCATTAGGTTTAAAAAGCTTTTTTGATTCCCATGATATTGCTTTAATAGGTTTAAAGGAGGTGTTGAAAAAACTACCATTATTGTTGCTACATATTCGCAATTTATCCAAATTTATTGCACAAGAACAACCTGATTGCCTCATTATTATTGATAGTCCTGATTTCACGCATCGTGTTGCAAAAAAGGTGCGCGTTTTAGCGCCTTCTATTCCTATCATTAAATATGTTGCACCAACCGTTTGGGCATGGCGTCCAGAGCGCGCTAAAGCTATGCGCAAGTTTGTTGACCATGTTTTAGCGGTTTTTCCTTTTGAAGAAAAGATTATGCAAGATTTGGGTGGTCCTCCCACGACTTATGTTGGACATCGTCTTTTGACATATCCTTCCCTTTTGATAGTTCAGTCAGAAAAAAAATGCCAATTAGAACAAAGAAATTTGATCGATACACAAACATCATCGCCTACATTAGTTATTTTACCAGGATCACGCAATTTAGAAATTCGTTCTTTGATGCCTATTTTTCGAGAAACAGTAGAGATTCTTGTAAAACGTATTCCTCATTTACGTATTATTTTACCAACCTTACCACGTTTAGCGGATAAAATTCGTGATTTTGTACAAGGCTGGAAAAGCAAAGTAGAAATTGTAGTTGGTGAAGATGCAAAATGGCGTGCTTTTGCACAAGCAGATGTTGCACTTGCAGCATCTGGAACGGTTTCGCTTGAATTAGCATTAGCTAAAATTCCAACGGTCCTTTGCTATAAACTTGATCGTTTTTCTAAATTCTTTTTTTTCCCTAAAATAATTTTATGGAGTGCAGCTCTTCCCAATATTATTTCTGATAAGCCTATTGTACCGGAATATTTTGATGAATTTCTACGCCCAGGCATGTTAGCAAGACAAGTAGAACAACTTTTGTTTAATCCTTTAATACGACAGGCACAACTCGATGCCTTTGAGATGGTAGAACAGAAAATGAAAACTGAAGTACCATCGGGGGTTGTTGGCGCACAAACAATTATCACTCTTTTAAAAAGCAGGAATAAAATTGTATAAATAAAGCAATATGTTAATAATTAATATTTAATTTTAGCAAGAAAATTACAAGCACGTTGGCTTTTAGGATTAGTAAAAAATTCTTCAGAGGCTGTATCTTCAATAATTTTTCCATTTTCTAGAAAGAGTATTCTTTCTGAGACTTTACGTGCGAAGCCCATTTCATGGGTAACACAAAGCATTGTGATCCCTGTATCGGCCAATCGAGCCATCACGTCTAAAACTTCTCCCACACTTTCTGGATCGAGAGCAGAGGTTGGTTCATCAAAAAGCATGACTTCAGGTTCCATACAAAGTGCACGGGCAATCGCAACACGTTGCTGTTGCCCACCAGAAAGTTGTAAAGGATATTTTTCACAGTGTTTTTCAATACCAACATGCGTTAAGTAGCGAATTGCCCGTTCTTGTGCTTGTTGTTTGGAAAGTCCTTGAACTGTCATAGGTGCTAAAATACAATTTTGTATAACACTCATGTGGGGAAATAAATTAAAGTTCTGAAAGACCATTCCTATCTTACGAAGAACATTTTTTTGCTGTTGTATAGGAGCGGTATGGATATCAACATTATGGATACAGATTGAACCTTTTTGTGCTTGTTCTAATTGATTAATACAACGGATTAACGTTGATTTTCCTGATCCCGATGGTCCACAAATAACGATATGTTCACCAGCTTGAACATTAAAGTTGATATCATGTAGGACCTGAAAGTTTCCATACCATTTATTTAGATTTCGAATAGAGATCACAGGGTTTTTACAGGGAGAGATCGATTTATTACTTTTCAAATTCATCTTATTTTATTCTTTCATTGATGAATAACTTGATTAATTCAACATTTTTGTTTGTGAAGTTTTTTATGATCATTTTTATTTACCGTAAATATCGAGTGAGGCGTTGTTCGATAAAAACAATAAAACGATGAATGAGTTCAACGATAAAGAGATAGATAAGAGCAGCCCAAACGTAAACTTGAAAATCGAAAGTCCGTGAATAAGTGAGTTTAGCAACCCCCATTAAATCATAAACAGTAATAAGTGAGGCAAGAGCACTGGATTTAATCATTAAAATCAACTCATTTCCTAGGGGGCGTAACGCTACAATCATTGCTTGTGGAAGAATAACTCTAAAAAATGTGACAGAGTTACTTAGACCTAAAGCTTTTGATGCTTCACGTTGCCCAGTTGTTACGGATAGAAAACTTCCTTTAAAGATCTCAGATTGATAGGCAGCAGAATTGAGAGTAAAAATAAAAAGACAACAATACCACGCGTTTTGAAAAAACCACCACAAACCAACTTGCTGCCAGAAGTCGTTCATTGAACCAAGTCCATAATAAAAAAGGAAGAGTTGAGCTAATAAAGGAGAGCCACGGAAAAAATAGACATAAGCGTTTGCACAATACTGTAAAAATGTATTTTTTGATAGACGTGCAAAAGCAATAAGCATACCAAGAAAAAAACCAAGAGAACAAGAAATAGAAACAAGCTCAACAGTAACAATAAAGCCATTAATAAATTTTGGTCCATAATGGCTTAAAAGATCAGGATTGAAAAGGAAATACAGCCACTCAGGAATCATTGACGTAGCACCTTTTTATCGCCTATTTGAGTGTATGTTTCCAAATGGCGTAAGATTGCAGTAAAAACCGCTGAAAATAACAAATAGAGTAAGCATGCTACAAGATAAAATAGCATGGGTTTATTGGTAGCAGCGACAGCTAAGTTCGTTTGTCGCATGAGGTCAACAAGTGCGATGGTTGAAACAAGGGATGTATCTTTCAGTAAAGTAAGCCAATTATTAGAAAGTCCTGGCAAGGCATTTCGGATGAGCTGAGGAAAGACAATACGAAAAAATGTGGTTGACCGTGAAAGGCCTAAAGCTTTAGCCGCTTCATATTGGCCTTTATCAAAAATATTAAATGCTCCAAGCCAAACCTCACAAGAAAAAGCTGCAAGAACCATACTAAGTGCCAGAACACCAGCAACAAAAGCATTGATACTGAACATGATTTCAAAATTAAAATAGTCAAAGACATTTTGAATAAGGCTTTGTAACCCGTAGTAAACTAAAAACAAAGTTAAAAGCTCTGGTAGTCCACGAAATACCGTTGAAAAGAGGCGTGCCATCGCTTTGGCCATCTTAATATTGGATCGAATCATCACTGCATTTAGAAGACCTAGAGGAAGTCCTAGAAGTCCACAACATAATGCCAATGACAATGTCATTCCTGCACTAGAAAGTATAACCGCCCCCCATCCACCATTGCTAAATGATAGCAATGCTAAATTTTCAATCATTCTTGTTTTCCTCATGAAAGAGTTAGATAATATTTTTAGAAATAACTAGCAGGTTTCATTTAAACATCATATTGATATTTAATAGATATCACTTGTAAAATATTTTCTCATAATTTTCTCATAAGTTCCATCTAAACGGATTTCTTTTAGCGCCTTATTGAACTTATTTTTAAGATCATTATTATTTTGACGCAGTGCAATTGCAACAGGAAATTTTGTTTCTTCTAGAGTTCCCAAGAGGAGACAGCAATCTTTTCCTTCATTTTTAAGCCAATTTAATGCTTGTAATTTATCAACAATAATCACATCAAGTCGATGATTTAAAAGGTCACGATTCACTTCTATTGTGGAAGGGTAGAGTTTGATTTTCACCTCTTCAGAAGCATAATGATCTTCTGCATAGAAAGCTTGTGTTGTATTTGATTGTACACCAAGATTTTTACCTCTAAAGTCTTGTGTTGAGATTTCTTTAATTCCCGAAGCTTTGGTAACAATAACAGCTAGTGCTGTATCGTAGTAAGGATCTGTGAAGTCAATTTTTTGTAAGCGCTCTTGTGTGAGAGAAAGGGAGGCAATGATAGCATCATATTTTTTTGCAATAAGTCCAGGGATCATTCCCTCGAAATCTTGTGTGACAACAGTACACTCAACATTCATTTTTTTACAAAGTGCATAAGATATATCAATATCAAGTCCCTGCAATTTATTATTTGAGTCAATATAACTAAAGGGAGGGTAGGTGCCTTCACTCGCAATTTTTAATGTTTTCGCATCAGCCAATTGGGTGAATAGTGCGGCGCTTATTATAAGAGCTCTTGCTAATAGTTTCATGATGTTCTCCTATTGGATAAGCGGGAAAATATGAAATCACTATTGTTTTTATAATCTGTAAGCTTTTTTGGAGCAATTCAAAAATTTATTGATGTTTATTTTAGATCATTATGTTGGACATTATTATCAAAAAAATTATCTTTTTTATTGATAAAAAA
>NZ_JBHIMK010000020.1:0-17679 GCF_042194085.1 Bartonella sp. MU70NMGDW | reverse complement strand
CCCGAATTTTTGGTAACGATAACAGCGAGTACAGTATTGTAGTAAGGATCTGTAAAATCAATTTTTTGTAAGCGCTCTTTTGTAGGAGAAAGGGAAGAAACGATAGCATCGTATTTTTTTGCAAGAAGACCAGGAATCATCCCCTCGAAGTCTTGTGTGACAATAGTACATTCAACATTCATTTTTTTACAAAGCGCATAAGATATATCAATATCAAACCCTTGAAGTTCGTTATTTGAGTCAATATAACTAAATGGCGGATAAGAGGCATCGCTTGCAATTTTCAGCGTTTGAGAATTGGCCGATAGGGTAAACAGTGTTGCGCTTATTATAAGAGCTCCTGCTAATAATTTCATTATGTTCTCCTATTAGATAAGCTGGCAAATATGAAACCATCATGCATTTTTATAATCTGTAAGCTCTTTTGGAGCAATGTAAAAAATTTATCTGTGTTCATTTTGCTATCATTATGCTGGATATCATTATCAAAAAAATGATTTATTTTTATCAAGTATGGGAATAAAAAATACAGGAAAGAAGTACACCTCTTGTTGATTATATAATGATTTTTAATAATTTTACTTAAAAAATCAACAAGTTAGATTTAAAAGGAAAACTATTAACTTAAATACGAAGAAAATTTCAGCTCTTAACAGGACAAAATGTAAAGTATTTTTATTCTAATCTACTTGAAGAGAGATAAGAAGTTTTGGCATTTTAAAGAAGCACTTAATGTAAGCCTTTTGCAATTTTATCTGGAGAAGATAGAAAGAAAAATTCTGACATTGCTAGATTTTAATATGTAATAAGGCTTTTAAACATGAGTGAATGATAGGGAATACATTTCCATTAAAGATAATGAGGATTACAAGGTAAATTTTTATGATGATGTTATCTCTGTAGAAAGAGTTTTAAAATCACGTTTTATCAAAATTCTTAAAGGATGTTTTTTATCACTCTCAATAAAGCTTCAGTAAATTGAAGCTTTATTGATTTCTTTTTTTAATTTGCACGTTCATCTATAGGAACATAGTCACGCATAGCATAGCCTGTGTAGAGTTGTCGAGGACGACCAATTTTTTGTGCAGGGTCTTCAATCATTTCTTTCCATTGAGCCACCCACCCGACACTGCGTGCCAATGCAAAAAGAACAGTAAACATTTCAGTTGGAAAACCTAGGGCTTTTAATGTAATGCCGGAATAGAAATCAACATTGGGATAAAGCTTTTTCTCAATAAAATATTCATCACTTAAGGCAATTTTTTCAAGTTCTATTGCAATATCAAGAAGCGGGTCATCTTGAATGTTGAGTTCTTTTAAAACTTCATGACAGGTTTTTTGCATGATTTTTGCACGTGGGTCATAATTTTTATAGACACGGTGCCCAAAGCCCATAAGGCGGAAAGGATCATTTTTATCTTTTGCACGTGCAATAAATTCAGGAATTCTTTCAATAGAACCTATTTCTTGTAGCATTTTTAAACATGCTTCATTGGCACCACCATGTGCTGGTCCCCAAAGGCATGCAACACCTGCTGCAATACAGGCAAACGGATTAGCACCCGAGGATCCAGCAAGACGTACCGTAGATGTAGAAGCATTTTGTTCATGATCTGCATGAAGGATAAAGATTTGATCCATCGCCCGAGCAAGCACAGGGTTTGTTTTATATTCCTCACAAGGAACAGCAAAGCACATACGGAGGAAATTTGCAGCATAACTAAGATCATTACGTGGATAAACAAATGCTTGTCCGATACTGTATTTATAGGCCATAGCAGCAAGCGTTGGAACTTTTGAGATAAGACGAACAGAAGCAATCATTCTCTGGTGAGGATCTGTAATATCAATAGAGTCGTGATAGAACGCAGACATAGCGCCAAGGCAGGCAACCATGACGGCCATAGGATGAGAATCACGGCGGAAGCCATGGAAGAAGCGTGCAAACTGTTCGTGTACCATGGTATGCTGCATAATACATCGATCAAATTCATTTTTTTCTTGCTGTGTTGGAAGTTCACCATAAAGTAAAAGATAACAACTTTCGAGAAAGTCTCCTTTCTCAGCCAATTGATCAATAGGATAACCACGATAAAGCAATATGCCTTTATCACCGTCGATATAAGTAATTTTTGATTCACAAGAAGCTGTTGAAGTAAAACCAGGATCATAAGTAAAAATATCGGTTTTTTTGTAGAGAGAAGCAATTTCAATGACCTCAGGTCCAATCGTACCTTTACGCAAGGGAAGCTCTACTTTTCTATCATTCACAATAATATATGCGTTACTCTCAGACATTCGGTATTCCTTTCAGATCCTTCACTTCTAAAAATTAAGACTCTGCTTCATCAGAGTGGGGGATGTATAACTGAAGCTTTTCTTACTTATATTAAGGGTAGATTGCCTCCAAAAGTGAGTACATGCAATCTAAAAATATTCCCTCATTGATCATTATTACTCAATAAAAAATGTATTTCAATGATATAACATAAAAAACTCTTTTAGGGCGCGTTGAGATATCTCTATAGATCCCTATTTGAGGAAATATACTCAGTACACATCATGGGCATATTGGTGTGATAAGTTGGTCCTTGATGCGATGAAGAGCTTCATCGCGTCCTAATAAAATAAGAACATCCACAACACCTGGTGATGTTGCAGATCCTGTAAGAGCTGCGCGAAGTGGTTGGGCGATAGATCCAAATTTGAGATTCTGTGTTTGTACACAAGAGTGAAGTGTTTCATCCAGGGTTTTTGTATCCCAAGAGGGGCAAGCTTTCAGGGCAACATAAAGATCATTTAAAATGGTTCGTCCATTTTTATCTAAGAGCATTTGTGCTTTTTCATCAAGTTGTAAAGGTCGTTGCGTGAAGATGAAGGAGGCATTGTCAATCAGTTCGCACAGTGTTTTTGAACGTTCTTTCAAATACGGGATTGCTTTTAAAAATTGATCACGGCGTTGTTGATCAAGTCTTTCAATAATTTGTGCTCCCCTATCGGTTTCTGGTAGAATATTAAGAGCGGCATCAAAAAGTTCTTGATCATTACTCATGCGCATATAGTGTCCGTTGATAGAATCGAGCTTTTTGAGATCAAAACGAGCCGCACCTTTGTTAATATCCTCAATGTCAAACCAAGAAATCATATCTTTAAGCGACATCAGTTCGTCATCACCATGACTCCAACCTAAACGGACAAGGTAATTACGCAAAGCAGCAGGAAGATATCCCATTGTTCGGTAGGCATCAACACCGAGTGCACCATGTCGCTTTGATAATTTTGCACCGTTTTCACCATGGATAAGAGGAATATGTGCCATAACAGGAATGTCCCATCCCATTGCCTTAAAGATGATCATTTGTCGGGCAGCATTGGTAAGATGATCATCACCACGTATAATATGTGTGATGCCCATATCATGATCATCAACGACAACAGCATGCATATAAGTAGGCGAACCATCAGAACGCAAAATAATAAAGTCATCGAGATCTTTATTAGGAAAACGAACATCACCTTGAACACGATCATGTACAATCGTTTCTCCTTCTTCAGGGGCTTTGATGCGAATAACAGGCTTAACACCTTTAGGAGCTTCAGAACTATCACGGTCGCGCCAACGTCCATCATAACGTGGTGGGCGCCCTTCTGCACGGGCTTTTTCACGCATTTCAGCTAACTCCTCAGGTGAAGCATAGCAATAGTAAGCTTTGCCGTTTTTGACCAACTGTTCGGCGATTTGGCGGTGACGTTCAGCACGTTCAAATTGCGAAATAGGGGCGCCATCATAATTAAGCCCCATCCAGTGCAAGCCATCTATAATAGCTTTTACAGCTGCTTCTGTTGAGCGCTCTCGGTCTGTATCTTCAATTCGTAAAAGCATTTTTCCACCGGTATGTTTTGCATAAAGCCAATTAAAAAGAGCAGTACGAGCACCACCAATATGAAGGAAGCCAGTGGGTGAAGGGGCAAAACGAGTAATAACAGACACGAATATTTTCCTTTAAACTAAGATATTTCTTATGGAACTTTATAGAAAAGTCATGTTAGCATAAGTGATGGGGTGTGCAATAGCCGTATTGCGAGTTAAAGTGGGGGACTGATGTTTTATAAAAGTAAAGAGGGTTTATCCGAAAAATCTGTTACAGAAAGAAAAAAGCCATGCAAAATAGGGCAGAGTGTTTTTTCTGGATATGATGATGCAAAGAACAGCAGTTATAACCAACAAAAACTTTTTTTATTGACACTCTTAAAAGAAATAATCATTTTTTTTCGCAAATGGTTAGAAGATTGTATTAGTAAAGAAGTTTCTTTTGGTATCCTTTTTTCGCTGATTTTAGTCTTTTTTGCCCTAGGAATCATTTTGTATTTTCATTTAGAGTGGGAACCAAGTTGGGGACAATTGGGGGCGTTGGTCAGTATTTTTCTGGGAATATTCTATGTTGCACGTTTTTATCGAAAAATATGGATTCCCGTGGGATTTCTGTTTTGTATTATATTGGGTGCTTTAGCGGCAAAAATAGAAACGTGGCGTATTGCAACACCCATGTTAAGCAGTGACATTGTCACTACATTGACGGGAAGAATTGTTTCTATTGAGTCAGGCGCCAAAGGAGGATTTCGTTTAGTTTTGGATATTTTGAGTACAGAAAAGCCCATATTACGCCATAGTCTTCATCGTATTCGTTTATCGGCAAGATATTTGCCATCCGGCTTAGCGATTGGTGATGGACTGCATGGAAAAGTTAAGATTCGTGCATTCTCTGGGCCGGTGCGTCCAGGAGGCTACGATTTTAGTTTTCATAATTATTTTAAAAGAATTGGGGCACAAGGCGTTTATTTAGGAAAACCAAGAAAAATATCCGTTTCGCAGCCTGATGGAATATTTGCTATCGTTCTACAGAAAATTGAAAATTTACGCACGAAGATGACACAAAGAATCCGTATGGCCCTTGAAGGAGAAAAGGGGAGTGTTGCTGCTGCTCTCATAACAGGGCAGCGTGCTGGCATTTCAAATGAGACAAATGAAGCATTACGGACGGCTGGATTAGCCCATATTTTATCAATATCAGGTTTACATATGGCGTTGTTAAGCGGCATAGTTCTTTTGAGTATCCGTAGTTTTTTAGCATTTTTTCCAGTTTTTTCTTCCTATTATTCCAGTAAAAAATTTGCTGCTATCGTTGCGTTTATGATAACAGCTTTTTATTTGTTATTGTCGGGCTTAGCAATATCAGCGCAAAGAAGTTTTGTGATGATTGCTGTTATGTTGGTTGCTATATTGTGTAATCGCTCTGCTATAACAATGCGTAATTTTTCTATTGCAGGGTTGATAACTCTGGCGATTACACCCCATGAAATATTAGGTCCTAGCTTTCAAATGTCCTTTTCTGCGACTGCTGCTTTGATCGCTTTTTTTGATTGGTGGAGTGGAAGATCATTTTTTCGTAAAAGAAAAACAACCCCCTCTTATGTTGGAGGAGGAGTGATAAATTTTGCTTTCTTATCGATACTTTCAACATGTGCTTCTTCCCTTGTTGCAGGGAGTGCAAGTGGAATTTATGCTGCTTATCATTTTTCTAATACGGCATCTTTGAGCGTTATCAGTAATGCTTTTGCTTTGCCTGTCATCTCAATTTTCGTCATTCCTTTTGGATTAATTGCAGTTCTCGCAATGTTAGGAGGATTCGAATGGCTCCCCCTTCAAATTATGGGGTTTGGTGTTGATCTTGTGATAAAGATTGCGCTTGCGATCAAGGCTATTTCTCCTGATTTGAATCCTGGTTTTATGCCGTTATCTGCGTTGGTTTTATTGAGTATAGGCTTGGTTGGACTGACTTTTTGCAAAACACCCATCCGGCTCTTTTTTAGTTTGTTTATTTTGGCTGGTATTTCTATTTGTGTAATGCATTCACCTATACAACTGATTATAGCAGATAATATGCGTCTCGTGGGCGTTATCCATGATAAAAAATTATATATTGACCGTTACCATATTTCTAAGTTCACGACATCCATATGGAAAAAGTCATTTCGTGTGAATGAAACGATTAAACCAACAAAATATGGTCCTTCTTTGCACGGACAATTTATTTGTGATTATCATGTATGTACGTCATTATTAGAGAATGGATTAAAAGTAGTTGTTTTACAAAGAGAAACAGATCAGTGTGTAGAGGCAGATATTCTCATTCAGACATTTGTAATGCGTAATCCAACATGTTATAAGAAGGCAAAAATAATATTTACGCCTCAACAATTGTTATCACGAGGAAGCGTTATGATGACCAAAGGTGGAGATATTATTTGGTCTTCGCCAGGGTTTCATAGACCATGGAATATGCACAGACAGCATTCATAAAAAAATATAATCTATCATATTTTGCTTCACATTTGGATAATGACAAAACAAAAAATAATAGAAGACTTTTCTGATAAAATTTTGCGGTATTTAAATTAGTAAGTTTATCAAAGTCATTAAAACGGGATAATAATCTAGAGTTTTCTAGAAACAGATGATTTTTATATCTAATCATTTTAAATTTTTCAAAAAAAATTAAGATGCACATCTTTGTGCATCCTATTGATAGCACAAGATAAATCAAACATTCTTATTGAATGAGAAAAATGCTAACAAATTTTCTCAAAGAAATAAAAAAGATAATTGTTGATTATTCTATTTTATTCTTATCATATATTTCTATAACGAGTAACATCTCTTCAAGCAAAAGATGATGGTAAATTTAAATAGATTGCGTCAAGAGGTTATCTTTTATTATCATTATTATCGGTGGTAATAGGGATGGTAAATGTTGCTTATACGGATAAAAGGCAAAGTCATTCATGGATGTTCAGCAGTTAAAAAAAATGGCAGCTATTAAAGCGCTTGAATTTATTGAAGATGATATGCGGCTTGGTATTGGATCTGGTTCGACAGTCAATGAATTTATTCGTCTTCTTGGTGAGCGTGTTGCGGATGGTTTGCGAGTGACTGGTGTTGCTACTTCACGATATTCTGAACAACTCTGTCGTAAGTTTGGAGTGCCTGTTAGCACTTTAGAACAAATACCTGAATTGGATCTTGATATTGACGGAGCAGATGAAATTGGTCCTGAGATGATGCTCATTAAAGGTGGAGGGGGGGCATTGTTGTATGAAAAAATTGTAGCATCGGCATCTCGTGCAATGCTTGTCATTGCTGATGAAACAAAGGTGGTAAAACGACTTGGTGCTTTTGCACTACCAATTGAAGTTAATCCATTTGGTATCCATACAACATGCAGAGCCATCGAAAAAGTCGCTGATGATTTAGGGCTTTCTGGAGAAATTGCATTGCGAATGAATGGAAAAAATCCTTTTGAAACAGATGGTGGTCATTTTATTCTTGATGCATTTTGGGGCTGCATTTTGCAACCAAAACCATTATCGGACGCACTTCTTTCCATTCCTGGTGTTGTTGAGCATGGCCTTTTTTTGGGATTGGCTTCACGTGCAATTGTAGCTATGGCTGATGGTCAAACAAAAATTTTAGAATCTTTTGATTTTTAGAGAAGACAGTTTCATGACGATATGTTAGCACAGTAAAAAAAGATCTTAAAGATTTTAGATAGAAAACGAATTAAAATTATAATTAGCGATCGGGGTAATCATTAAATGAGAATAATATTTTCTTTTCAGCGTTTTGTCGTATATTTTGGTGCAATTGCTATTTTTATTGTGAATATTGGAATGGCTTATGCACAAGGTGTGAGCGATCAACATTTAGCTTCAGCTAGAAAGGCTATAAGTGCCATTCACGCAACGGATCAGTTTGATAGTTTTTTACCAAATGCGGTAGACGATCTTAAAACTGCACTGATGAGGGATGATCCAAATTTGGCAGAGGCAATTTCTGATATTGTTGATAAGCAGGCGCTTGCTTTAATTAAAAGGCGCTCTGATCTAGAAAAAGAGATTGCTCATGTATATGCAAAATATTTTACTCAAAAAGAGCTTGATGCAATAACAGCATTCTACAGTTCTGATACCGGTAAAAAGTTTTTGACAGAAGTTCCCAATATCGCACGTGATTCTTATTCAGCATTTGATGTATGGCGTTCTGCGCTTATGCGGGATCTTGTAGAAAATGTGAAAAAAGAGATGTCTGAAATACTTAATTTGAATAATTCTACTATGCCTACAAATATACCTATAAAATCAGAGTCTTCAGAAAATAAAAAATAGCTTGATTAATATCATGACAACCACTGGGCAATTTCTGATTTTTTAAATAGCGGCGGTTTTCCCGCCGTTTTTAATATTTTAATGAGAGTAGGTCTTTTTAGAATACGGCTTTATAAAAAATGCTTCTTCAAAAGAAAAAAAGACTTTCATTTGATAATAAATGATCTTAGCCTATTCTTGCAGATACATAAGAAGGAATAATTCGTGGGCTCTTTTGACTTTGATTTATTTGTTATTGGAAGTGGTTCTGGTGGAGTGCGTGCAGCACGGCTTGCTGGAGGACTCGGTAAGCGTGTTGCTATAGCAGAGGAATATCGGATAGGGGGCACTTGTGTTATTCGTGGTTGTGTTCCCAAAAAACTTTATGTTTATGCATCACAATATGTAAAAGAATTTAAGAAAAGTATTGGTTTTGGGTGGGAATATGCGGATCCAATTTTTAGTTGGGAAAAGTTGGTTGCGGCTAAAAATAAAGAAATATCAAGGTTAGAAGGGCTGTATCGTAAGGGATTAGAGAATAACAATGTGCATATTTATGAAAGTCGTGCTACTTTTGTAGATGATCACACATTAGAGCTTTCTGCCACGGGTGAGCGGGTAAGTGCAGAAAAAATTTTGATTGCAACAGGGGCAAAAGTTGCACCAAATACTTTCATAGAAGGCGGTGGATTTTGCCTCACTTCTAATGAGATTTTTGACCTTGATCAACTCCCAAAATCAATAGTCATTGTTGGTGGAGGGTATATTGGTGTTGAATTTACTAATATTTTTCATGAATTAGGTGTAAAAACAACGCTGCTCCATCGTGGTGATTTAATCCTTCGTGGTTTTGATCATGATTTGCGGCAATTGCTTAATGATGCAATGATTGAAAAAGGGATTTCTATTCTCTATGGCGTAACAATTTCTAAAGTGCAGGCTGCAGAAAATTGTTATGAAGTTATTTTATCAAATGGGCAAACGATTAGTGCTGATCAGATTATGTTGGCTACGGGGCGTGTACCAAATACAACGGGTTTAAGACTTGAGCGGGCAGGTGTTCAAGTGGATGAATTTGGTGCAGTTGTTGTTGATGAAAGAATGACAACAAATATACCCCATATTTGGGCTGTTGGTGATGTAACAGGCCATATTCAATTAACACCTGTAGCGATTCATGATGCAATGTGTTTCGTGAAGACTGCGTTTGAGAATATTCCCACGACACCTGATTATGATTTAATTACGACGGCAGTTTTTTCTCAGCCAGAGATTGGAACAGTTGGTCTTTCAGAAGAAGATGCGGTACGTTGTTATAAGCGTCTTGAAATTTATCGTACAGTTTTTCGTCCTATGCGTAATGTTCTTTCTGGGAGTTCAGAGAAAATGCTTATGAAACTCATTGTTGATGGTGAAAGCCGTATTGTTGTGGGTGCTCATATTTTAGGGGAAAACGCTGGTGAGATGGCACAGCTTATAGGGATAGCTCTCAAAGGAAAGCTGACGAAGGATATCTTTGATGAAACGATGGCCGTGCATCCAACGATGGCAGAAGAATTGGTAACGATGTATAAACCAAGTTATATATATGAAAATGGGAAGAAAATAGAAAGTTAAACAGCATATATTGCGGTAAAAAGCTTTTGATATGCCAATCTTTAAGATTAATCTTTAGCGAGAGTGTAATGATAAAAGAATGGGCACCTGACTCCTGGAGAACAAGGCCAATTAAACAAGTTCCGACTTATCCGGATAAGTCTATGTTAGAAGATGTTGAACGAAAACTGAGAAGCTATCCTCCTTTAGTTTTTGCCGGTGAAGCACGTGATTTAAAAAATGAATTAGCAGCCGTTGCAAAAGGACAAGCTTTTTTATTGCAAGGTGGTGATTGTGCCGAAAGCTTTGCAGAACATGAAGCTGATAATATCCGTGATTTTTTTCGTGTATTTTTGCAAATGGCGATTGTTTTAACCTTTGGTAGTTCTAAACCAGTTGTTAAAATTGGTCGTATTGCTGGTCAATTTGCAAAGCCTCGCTCTTCTGATATCGAAAGCAAAGAGGGAGTTGAATTTCCTGCTTATCGTGGGGATATTATTAATGGCATTGAATTTGAAGCCGGTTCTCGTATTCCAGATCCGCAACGGATGTCTATGGCTTATCGCCAATCTGCGGCAACACTTAATCTATTGCGTGCTTTTTCACAAGGTGGCTATGCTAATTTAGAAAATGTTCACACATGGATGTTGAGTTTTGTTTCTAACAGTCCGCAGGGGGAACGTTATGAATTATTGGCAGAGCGTATTTCTGAATCAATTGATTTTATGCGTTCTATAGGGATTACATCCAAAACACATTCTTCATTGCGTGAAACATCTTTTTATACCAGTCATGAAGCACTGTTGCTTGGTTATGAAGAGGCTTTGACTCGGATTGATTCAACTTCAGGAAATTGGTATGCAACATCCGGTCATATGTTATGGATTGGTGACCGTACACGTCAGATTGACCATGCTCACGTTGAATATTGTCGCGGCATTAAAAATCCTATAGGATTAAAATGTGGTCCTTCCATTGAACCTGATGAGCTTTTAAAATTAATTGATATTTTAAATCCTGAAAACGAACTGGGGCGGCTTACTCTCATTACGCGCTTTGGTTATGATAAAGTTGAAAGTTATCTGCCTAAACTCATCCGTGCCGTTGAACGTGAGAAGCGTGCGGTTATATGGTCATGTGATCCAATGCATGGCAATACAATTACTGCCAATGGTTATAAGACGCGTCCCTTTGATTATGTTTTAAAAGAAGTAGAGAATTTTTTTGCAGTGCATCGTGGAGAGGGAACTTATCCAGGAGGTATTCATATTGAGATGACAGGTCGTGATGTTACTGAATGTACAGGAGGGGCGCATGCTATTTCTGTAGACGATTTATCTGATCGTTATCATACGCAATGTGATCCACGGTTAAATGCAGATCAAGCGTTAGAATTGGCTTTTCTTGTTGCTGAACTCCTTAAAAAAAATCGTGCGAATGATTCGTTAGGAATTGCTGCTGGTGGGTAGGAAAAATTTGCCTAATATACTTTTAGGTCATTATGGCAGAAGAGAATTTTTAAAAAAGTGATATTTCCTGATGATGAAGAATAAAGTTGTGGTTGCTAAACTGATGAAATGATACAAAGGCTTATGAAAAATGATTTTCGGGTATCAATTGCCCAATTAAATCCTATTGTTGGTGATATTGAGGGGAATTTTTCTTTAGCTGCCATGGCACATCAAAAGGCCAAAGAAGAGGGGGCTGATCTTGTTTTATTCACGGAACTTTTTATAAGCGCTTATCCGCCGGAAGATCTTGTTCTAAAACCTGCTTTTACAAAAACATGTGAAGAGACTGTTAAGAAATTAGCAAAGATAACCGTAGGTGGACCAGGAATTGTCGTTGGTCTTCCATTAAGACGCAATGGCAATATTTACAACGGTGTCATGCTTCTTGATGAAGGGCGAGTCATTGCCGAAAATTTGAAGTTTGATCTACCTAATTATGCTGAATTTGATGAAAAGCGTTTATTTTCTTCAGGCCCACGACCTGAGCCTCTTATCTATCGTGGGGTAGGACTAGGAATAGTGATTTGTGAAGATATTTGGAATGATTCTTCACTTTGTGCGGAGCTTGGTAATAAAGGAGCGGAAATTATTCTTGTCCTTAACGGATCTCCCTACTATCGTAATAAAACCTTAAAACGTATAGATGTTGTTCATACGCAAGCTCTACGATCTGGGGTACCAATTATTTATGCTAATCAAGTTGGTGGTCAAGATGAGCTCGTTTTTGATGGCGGGTCTTTTGCCTTGAATGGAGAAGGAAAAAAGATATTTCAAATGAAGCACTTTGATAGCCATATTGCTTTGAGCCATTGGCAAAAAATAACGACGGGATGGCACTGTATTTCAGGTCCTAATGAAAGTCTTCTCAATGGATTAGCGGCCGATTATCAAGCTTGTGTTTTAGGGTTGAGAGATTACGTTAATAAAAATCGCTTTAAGGATGTTATTCTTGGTCTTTCAGGAGGAATTGATTCAGCCCTGTGTACGGCAATGGCGGTGGATGCTCTTGGCTCTGAGAGAGTTCGCACCATTATGATGCCCTATCATTATACTTCACAAGAATCGTTAAAAGATGCTAAAGAGTGTGCACAACTTCTAGGATGTCATTATGAAATAATACCGATTGAGCAACCTGTTGAAGCTTTTTTGAACGCAATGGCGCCAGTTTTTTTAGGGTTGCCGTCTGATGTGACAGAAGAAAATCTTCAAAGCCGTGTACGTGGGACTATTTTAATGGCACTTTCCAATAAATTTGGCTCAATGGTAGTGACAACAGGCAATAAGTCGGAAATGGCTGTGGGATATGCAACACTGTATGGTGATATGAATGGCGGGTTTAATCCTATTAAGGATATTTATAAAATGCAGGTTTATGCATTAGCTGAGTGGCGCAATAAAAATCACTTGCACAATTTGAAAGGACCAGAAGGAATTGTCATTCCATCCAATATTATAGAAAAAACGCCTTCTGCAGAGCTGCGGGAAAATCAAAAAGATGAAGATTCTCTTCCGCCTTATCCTATTCTAGATGATATCTTGCAATCTCTTATAGAAAATGACATGAGTATTTGTGATATTATTAAACGTGGGTATTCACGGGAAACTGTTGAGAAAGTTGAACAGCTTCTTTATGGTGCCGAATATAAAAGACGACAATCTGCACCCGGTGTAAAAATCAGTTACAAGAATTTCGGACGCGATCGTCGCTATCCCATAGTCAATCATTTTCGCGATAAAAATTGAGTATTATTTTATGGTTAAAGTTCGTTTTGCTCCCTCTCCAACAGGTTATATTCATATTGGCAATATCCGTATTGCGCTTTTCAATTGGCTTTATGCGCAAGCGCATAAAGGAGCATTTATCTTGCGCTATGATGATACAGATGTTGAACGTTCTAAACAAGAATATATCGATGCTATTGCTGTTGACCTTGAATGGCTTGGTATTCAACCAGATTCAATTTATTACCAATCTAAGCGATTTAATCGATATGATGAAGTTGCGGAAATTCTCAAACAACGCGGGCTTCTTTATCCCTGTTATGAGACTGCAGAAGAATTAGAGCGACGTCGTAAAATCCAGCTTTCACGCAAATTGCCTCCTATTTATAACCGTGCAGCATTAAAATTGACAGCAGAAGAGAAAAAAAACTTTGAATCTCAAGGTCGTAAACCCCATTGGCGTTTTCTTCTTCCTAATTTTGAAAGTGATCCTTTACAAACAAAGCGAACAGAAGTTTGCTGGAATGATGCAATAAAGGGAAAGCAGACGATTGATTTGGCTTCTCTTTCAGATCCTGTTCTTATTCGTGAAGATGGAAGCTATCTTTATACATTGCCCTCTATTGTTGATGATGTAGATATGGCTATTACGCATATTATTCGTGGGGATGATCATATTACAAATACAGGCGCTCAAATTGCTATTTTTAAAGCTCTTAATGCAGAATTACCGGTTTTTGCTCATACCAATTTATTGGCGACAGTTTTAGGAAAAGGATTTTCAAAACGTAATAATGATCTTTCTATTCGTTCTCTAAGGGAAGAAGGATTTGAATCTATAGCTGTTCAATGCCTTGCCGTTTTGATTGGGACATCGCAAAATGTGCATCCCTATCCTAATCAAGCAGCGCTTTTAGAGCATTTTAATCTCCAAGATACGTCAAGATCCGTTGCAAAATTTGATATTGCTGATCTTCTTGCTTTGAATAGTCATCTTGTCCATGAGTTAACCTATGAAGAAGTAAAAATGCGCCTTAAAAAACTTTCTATTGAGGGAGATAAGGCGGAATATTTCTGGAACGCGATAAGAAACAATATTAATAAAGTCAATGATGCTGTTTTGTGGTGGAAAATCATTCATGATGAACAGAATTTTGATACAGTGGCACTAGAGGATCGTGTATTTGTGCGTCAATCACTCGATTTCTTACCTGAAGGTGCTTTGAATGAGGAAAGTTGGAAAATTTGGACAACAGCATTAAAAGAAAAAACAGGTCGAAAAGGAAAAGCTTTATTTATGCCATTACGTCAAGCACTTACAGGCATGGATCATGGACCTGAAATGGGAAAAATTTTGCAGCTTTTAGGGCGTGAAAAGGTAGCAGAAAGACTCTCTAGGAAATAAGAGCGGCTTTTTTTTAAGCATTTCGTTCATTTCACTCTTAAAGAGAGTAAAGAGCGAATTTATTTACACGTTTTTATAAGCATGAAAGCAGGAATATCATCACCAAATCCAAGGGGCGTGTAATTCTTATTTTTTCGTGGGCGTTGTTGCTCAGATGGCTTCTCTTTATCATTTGCATTTTTGATACATTCTGTTTCATTCTCTTCTACAGATTTTTTAGTGTGAGCAACAGGCTCTTTTGGAGCAGTTTTCTTTGGTGATTTTGAAGATTTTTTCTTTACAACAATACCTTCTGTTTGATCATCGGCTATTAAAGTTGAGAGATCTCCATTGAGCCATTCAATTTTTTCATTACTCATTTCCTCAATGGCATTGATATATTTTTGATCAGCTTTTGTGACAATTGTAAAAGCTTTTCCGCTACGATTTGCACGCCCTGTACGACCAATTCGATGAATATAGTCTTCAGCATGTGTGGGAACGTCATAATTGAAGACATGGCTTACGGCGGGGATATCAAGTCCACGGGCGGCAACATCAGATGCAACAAGAAGTGTGAGCTTATTGTCTTTAAAATCAGCTAATGTGCTCATGCGTGAGTATTGGTCCATATCTCCATGAAGCGCACCTACACTAAAATTATGTCTGATGAGAGATCTAAAAAGTTCAGAGATATCTCTTTTCCGATTACAGAAAATAATAGCGTTTTGAAGTTCTGCACCTTCATTATGAATAAGTTCTCGCAAAACAGCTCTTTTATCCCATGACTTACTTCCCGATTTGACGAGCCGCTGTGTAATTGTGGTTGCGGTTGAGGATGCTTTTGTAACTTCAACAGAAACAGGAGAATGTAAAAATTGCTTTGTTATTTTTGCAATTTCTGGCGCCATTGTTGCAGAAAAGAACAAAGTTTGACGTGTAAAAGGAGTTAGCTTACAGATGCGTTCAATATCAGGAATAAAGCCCATATCCAACATGCGATCAGCTTCATCAATAACAAGGATTTCAACGCCCATCAGGAGCAGTTTACCGCGCTCGCAATGATCGAGAAGGCGCCCTGGTGTTGCTATAAGAACATCAGCTCCCCGTTCAAGTTTGCGATCTTGGAGTTCAAAAGAAACTCCACCAATCAAAAGAGCAACATTTAAACGATGATTTATTCCGTATTTGTCGAAATTTTCTTCAACTTGAGCTGCAATTTCCCGTGTTGGTTCTAAGATGAGCGTACGGGGCATTCGTGCTCTTGCACGACCTTTTTCAAGGAGAGTGAGCATAGGCAATACGAAAGAAGCGGTTTTACCTGTTCCCGTTTGGGCGATTCCTAAAACGTCTTTTCTTTGAAGGACATGTGGAATTGTTTCACTTTGAATAGGTGTTGGAGCTGTATATCCCGCTGATTCCACCGCATTAATAACTTTTGCGGAAAGACCTAAATCAGCAAAACTGTTTAAAGATGGTATCATTTTTTTATCAATTGCTCTGTGATTTTAACTGCGCTATCTAAATGATAATTATAACCAATATTCTATACTCTTAAGAGTGTTAAGATGTTTTCACAAAAAAACTAACTATAACAATCATATACACATAAAACGCATAATACAATCATTAATAGCGAAATTGTTCTGATAAAATGCGCTCATCCCATGAATGATTTGAGTCAAAAAGGATTGAAGCTGTTACTTCTGTTGCCATTGAAATAGTAACTGAATGGACAGATTTAACTTCAATATTATCTGCAGCAGCGTTGACAGGGCGTTTGTCAGGTTCAAGCATATCAAAGCGCACTATTACTGTATTGGGAAGCAAAGCTCCATGCCAACGCCGAGGGCGAAAAGGGCTAACGGGAGTGAGGGCCATAAGAGGGGCCATAAGAGGTAAGATAGGTCCTTGCGCTGATAAATTATAGGCGGTCGATCCAGCTGGTGTAGCGACGAGGACACCATCACAACTTAATTGTTCCATGCGTACGTTGTTATCAATGGTGATGCGAATTTTTGCGGCTTGATAAGATTGCCGAAAGAGGGATACTTCATTAATTGCAAGCGCCTCGATAGAATCTTGACATTCAGATTTTGCAATCATGCGCAGGGGATGAATTTCTTTTTTATGTGCGACAGCAATACGATTGGGCAATTTTTTTTCATGAAATTCATTCATAAGAAATCCTACAGAACCTTGATTCATGCCATAAATAGGTTTGCCTGTGTTCATGACGTCTCGTACGGTTTGTAACATTGTCCCATCACCACCGATTGCAACAACAATATCAGTTTCTTCCAGAGAAGAATGACCATAAACGGAAATTAATTTATGGGTAGCTTTGATAGCGTCCTCAGTTTCTGCGGAAATAAAATGAAAGCGACTTGGTAATGTAGTCATTAAAAAATTATCCTGATATTTATAATGTATGTTGTAACTTATTTTTGAGAGTTTTGAAGTTGTAACAAAAGCTCTTTTTATAATAAAAAGAGCATTGAATAAAGAGAAGTTATTTCAAGGTAAAGTATCATTGAAAAGTAAGAGGAGTGCGTTGTTAGATAAGTTACAAACAAGTAATTTTTTTATTAGAATGATAATTTAGCATTGAAGCTAAGAGTATGATTAGTTAAAAGACCATAACTGATTTTAATAATCAGTTTGAAGCACCCGTAGCTCAGCTGGATAGAGCGCTGCCCTCCGAAGGCAGAGGTCACAGATTCGAATTCTGTCGGGTGCACCAAATTCTTCAACTGCATATCATTCTAAATAACAATATTACCAAAAAAGAAGCCAATTTCCTCTTTCATGAAAATGGTCCATTTGAGTTATTTATTAAGTTTTATAGCGAAGAAGAAAATGATTTTAAGAGAAGTAAGATTTACGGTTGTGTACATAACTTCTCGGTTAGTCATTTTGAATATCGAGATAAAAAAGCAAGATTATCTAAATATGCTTTCAATTTAACTATAAAACATTTATAACATAAAAATACATAATTAATTCAATATGTTATTGTATAATTGATCTGGCATTTTTGACAGTAGATCGCTAAATATGTTGTTTTGAGCATTAAAATAGATAGCTAAATTTGCTTTTATTCTATTTTTCGAGCTAAAGGCTTTTATGGTGAGATGGAACGCGGATGAGGAATATCACCAGTTAAAGGAATAATAATGGGGATAAAAATAATCGTCAAAATTTGAATTGTTTCAAAACGCTGTATTCGGTATGGTTATTATGGTTTTGAGAATGGGTATCGGG
>NZ_JBHIMK010000002.1:18844-56194 GCF_042194085.1 Bartonella sp. MU70NMGDW | reverse complement strand
TCAAAGAAACATTAGAAACATTGTGCGAAGCGTGCTTTATAGAGAAATGTTAGAAAATCCTATTCCCTAACTTTTATCCACGTATCCCGTACTTTAAAAAAGATATATAAAATCAATAGATTGTGTACAGTAAAAAGAAACATGGTACGCCCAAGGGGAATCGAACCCCTGTTTCCGCCGTGAAAGGGCGATGTCCTAACCGCTAGACGATGGGCGCAAACCATTGATGAGGCTTATAGAGAGGATCTTTTTACTTCGCAAGCCCTCTGTGTCATTTTTTTTGAAAAAAGTGTGTTTTATTGAATAATTTTTGAGCAATTCCTGTTTGGATTGTTTCTTTTCAGTTTGAGTAGTAGGCAAAAATGATCAAAACATTATTTTAAATGTGTTTATTTTTTGCATATTTTATCGTTTGTTATCTTTTCTTGCACATGAGAATATTATTTAACTTGCTTGAAAGAGCCTTTATACAGAAGATTTCTTATTTGAGCTTATCATAAAGCAAAAAACTGTATAAATTTATGAAGTATAAAGCAAATATTTATTACCAAATTAACAAATAATAATAATCATACAAAATTTTTTTGAGGATTAAGCTATATATTAATTTTATTTTAAAAATATAAATATATTATGTATGATGAAAATGATAATATTAAATCAATTTTACAGAATATATTAAAAATATTTTTCTTATCTTTACTTTTACATGTTTGTGAGAAATTTAAAATTAAAACCCCTTCATTTGTTCCCTCACATATTTGGAAGGTTATTTATTTGAAAATGAATTAGCTTGGGTGAAGGGCAGATTGAGGTTTTTGTCATTTCAATTCGCTAGTTTTTCAAAGGGGGGGCGATAAGTTTAGGTAAAATATTCGAGTTTTGCAAATTTATTCTCCATATTTATAATATTGCAGAATTATGGTGTGCACATATTAAGTTTTGTTTTTTACTTTAATGTAAGGTTCTATTTTGATATATGGGTGCATTAAAGATTTATAGTTCAAGCTATGGAATGGTAGGAAGGAATGTGTTATTATCTACTGCTCTACTTTGTTTTATCCATTCTCTTAATTTATCATATGAAAGAATGTTTTTTGTCCAGTACTTGTTGATTTAGAAGAGATGTTTTTATTCTTTCTTACCAAGTATTCAATATTCTTTAATTTGTTATTGATTATTTTTTAGAACTTTTCTTTATGGCAACTTGCATTTATTAGTTTTACAGATTTTCATTCTGAATTAGATATTTTATAAAGATTCTGAAATCTTTGAAGACAATAAATATTATATTTTTAGGAATGTTGATTGAACAAGCGGGGATAATTCTATTGGAGAACATGGAGTGAATAGAGCGGGGTATTTCTTTTGTTCTTATGGATGTAAGTACTCTTTGTGTTGATTGGCACATCATTTAAACGATTTTTCAGTGAAGATAGGGATCAGTGGTTAATAATGGCAGAAGCTTTAAAAGTTGGTGTTGCGGGACTTGGTACGGTTGGTACTTCAGTTGTTCGAGCTCTATGTGAAAAAGCGAATAGTTTAGCTTGTCAATGTGGGCGATTCATCAAAGTCGTTGCTGTTAGTGCGCGCGATAAAAGCCGTAATCGTGGAATTGATCTCAGTGATATAAAATGGTTTGATTCACCTGTGGAGTTGGCTGCTTCTGATGAGATTGATGTTTTTGTAGAGTTAATTGGTGGTGAATTGGATGTGGTGTACACCGCTGTTAAGAGAGCGCTTGAGGCAGGACATCATGTTGTAACAGCCAATAAAGCTCTTCTTGCTCGACATGGAGTAGAGCTGGCTATAATTGCAGAAAAAAAAGGTGTTTTTCTTCATTTTGAAGCAGCTGTTGCAGGTGGAATTCCTGTCATCAAAGCGATGAGAGAATCACTTGTCAGTAATCACATATCCCGAATTTATGGTATTCTCAATGGAACCTGTAATTATATATTAACACGCATGTTTACGGAAGGCCTTTCATTTAAAGATTGTTTAGCAGATGCACAGAGACTTGGGTATGCTGAAGCAGATCCAAGTTTTGATATTGAGGGAAATGATACTGCTCATAAATTAGCTTTGTTGACAAGCTTGGCATTTGGAACGGCTGTTTCGTTAGATGATGTTTATGTTGAAGGAATTCATAATATTTCGCAAATTGATATTCGGGCAGCTGATGAATTAGGGTATCGGATTAAGCTTTTAGGGGTTGCATTAAAAACGGATTCTGGAATAGAGCAACGCGTTCATCCAACAATGGTACCAACATCTTCAATGATTGCACAGATAAATGGCGTAACCAATGCTCTTTCTATTCAAAGTGATTTATTAGGTGAATTACTGTTTTCTGGTCCTGGCGCCGGAGGAATGGCAACAGCATCAGCCGTTATTGGTGATTTGGCTGATATAGCAAAAGCGCGTTCTGGTTTTCAGTATGCACCTGTTTTAAGACGTCCAGCATTAGAACTTGCTCCTCATAAAAAAGCACGTATTTCGCATCATGCAGGGGGGTATTTTATTCGTTTAAATGTTCATGATCGTACTGGTGTTTTTGCTGCGGTCGCAAGGCATATGGCTGATAATCACATCTCATTGGAGTCGATTGTTCAAAGATCTTTTGTAGAAGATCAAATTGAAAAAACAATTATTTTAATTACTCATGAAACAACAGAGGTGAATGTACGACAGGCACTTGCAGAAATTGAAAAAGATGGACATCTTGTTGCAAAATCTCAATTTATTCGTATTGAGCCTATGGCAGAGAATTGATAACTTTCTTGATAATGACAAAAAGGCAAGCTTGAGTCCTTTTGTCTCTTGTGGAAAATTTTCATCTTTGCCAAAAACTTTATTCTTAGTATTTAATAAGGACTCATATTTTTTCTGGTATTCATTCGGTAGGATTTTTTCATATGCCCACAACTCAGAAGATTTTAAATGGACTTGATCGTATTTTGACGCTTGAATTGGTACGTGTTACTGAACGTGCTGCTGTTGCTGCTGCACGCTGGCGCGGGCGTGGCGATGAAAAAGCTGCGGATCAGGCTGCTGTAGATGCAATGCGGCAGGAACTTAATCGATTGCCTATTGATGGTACAGTGGTGATTGGTGAAGGTGAGCGGGATGAAGCGCCTATGCTTTATATTGGAGAAAAAGTAGGTCTTCAAAGTGGATTGGCGATCGATATTGCACTTGATCCACTAGAGGGAACAACACTTTGTGCTAAAAATATTGCCAATTCTTTGGCAGTAGTTGCAATTGCTGAAAAAGGTAATCTCCTTTATGCTCCTGATGTTTATATGAAAAAAATTGCTATTGGTCCTGGTTATCCAAAGGGAGTAGTAGACATAGATGCTTGTCCTACCGATAATATCTATGCTCTTGCGAAGGCTAAAGGAGTGGCTGTTAATCAGATTGTTGTTTGTATTATGGATAGGCCTCGTCATGAAAAGTTAATTAATGAAGTACGAGCGACAGGGGCATCGATTCGCTTGATTGGGGATGGAGATGTTGCTGCTGTTATTGATACAACTGATCCAGAAGAAACAGGTATTGATATCTATATGGGGATTGGGGGAGCACCTGAAGGTGTTTTAGCTTCTGCTGCTTTGCGCTGTATTGGAGGACAGATGCAAGGTCGTTTGCTGCTAGATACAGAAGAGAAAATTGCTCGTGCAGCTAAAATGGGGATTAGTGATCCCAATAAAGCTTATACAATGGAAGAAATGGCAAAGGGTGATGTTTTGTTTGCAGCAACAGGGGTGACAGATGGCAATATGCTTTCTGGTGTTAAATTTACATCTCGTTACATTCAAACGGAAACTCTCGTAATGCGCTCCCATACGGGTACAGTCCGTAATATTAAAGCGCAGCATAGAGATCATTCAAAATTTGATTAATGTTTTCTTTTTTCGTCATTAAAAATAGAGGGAGTTTTTTAGGAAATACGCTTCCATGAATCTGCTTTCATGGAAGCGTTTATAGATATGAGAATATCTTATTATTATGAGAGCTGGACAGAATGAACCCAGCCATTTTTATCTTCTATGTTCCCTTTTTGAAGGCCAACCAATTGTGTACGAAGCTGCTTTGTAACTTCTCCAACTGTTTCATTTCCAATAATAAATTCTCCCCCTTTATATTTAAAACGACCAATTGATGTGACAACGGCAGCTGTACCACAAGCAAAGACTTCTTTAAGGTGTCCACTCTTTGCATCTTCTTGAAGCGCTGCAAAAGAATAAGGACGCTCTTCTATTTTTAAACCCATTTGTTGAGCTAATCTTAAGATTGAATCACGGGTTATCCCTGGAAGGATAGTTCCATTAAGTGTGGGGGTTACAAGTGTATTATTGTCCATAATAAAGCAGACATTCATACCACCAAGTTCTTCAATCCATTTATGTTCAATCATATCAAGGAAGAGTACTTGGCTACAATTGTTTTCAGTTGCAGTTTTTTGTGCAAGTAAGCTTGCTGCATAGTTTCCACCACATTTGGCAGCGCCTGTGCCCCCTGGACCAGCGCGGCTATAATCTGTTTCAATCCATACACTAACAGATTTTTCTTCTCCTTTGAAATAGGATTCAACTGGAGAGGCTATGATACAAAAAAGATATTCTTGAGAAGGGCGGACTCCCAAAAAGTTTTCATTGCCAAACATAAATGGACGGATATAGAGGCTAGCGTTGGGATGATCAGAAACCCATTTTTGATCAATTTTTACTAATTGATGAACGGCATCCAGAAAAATATCTTTTGGCAACTCTGGCATAGCTAAACGCCTCGCTGATTCTATAAAGCGCTGTGCATTGGCATCAGGACGGAAGAGCAAGATGCGCCCATCTTTTGAACGATATGCTTTTAAACCCTCAAAAATTTCCTGTCCGTAATGTAAAACGGTACTTGCAGGGTTAATTTCTAAAGCTTTGTATTGAGAAATGATGGCATTATGCCAGCCTTTGTCTTCAGTCCATTGAATAGTACACATGTGGTCTGTAAAAAATTGACCAAAACTGGGACTTTTTAAAATTTCTTCACACTTTTCTTCTGACAGAGGAGATGGGTGTTGTTCTATTTTAAAGGGAAGCGATGATATGGGAGATTTCATAAAAAAACCTTTTGAGTATGTTTCATTTTTATTAATAAAAATAATGAGATATTTTGATCATAACTCTATTATTAACAAAACCTTTGTGTCAATGTTTTATTATAGAATACAAAGGCTATGATAGGGTGGATATTTTAATTCTATTCTCGTCTCTTTTTCTCAACTTTATGAAGTAAGCTGGAACTTTTGTTTATAATTATCGTTTTCTCAAAATAAGTATCTGAATAATTTCATATATGCATATTGTCTAGAAATTAAAAGGTAAGGGAATTGAGAAAAGGAATCTACTATGATTGATAAAAATTATCACACATATGAAGAACGTATGGCAGCAGAAAGAAGAGATAGTGAACAACGTGTTTCAATCGCTAAGGGTATTTTTGCTATTCTTCTTGCGATCGTTATTATCTGGTTTGTTTTTGGTTTTTTAGGATCTTTTTTTGCAAAATCTCCTGAACATAGTTCGCGTTATAATACTCCAGAAACAAGTCAAAGCGTAACAACGCCCAAAAAAGATTTAAATTCGCTCCCTCCTGTACCTTATACTTATAAGGGTACGGAATGACTTTTTCATAAATATAATCTTTTAGATAGGGCGAAAATCGACGTAGATTAAGGAATAAAGTCAGCACAAAGACATAAAAAAGATTGGACGATTTTAATTTCTGAAGTTTTTGATAAGTAATTAAATGGTATGGAAATAAATCATGCAACGGTTGTTAAAACCGTTGCATGATTGGTTTAGCGTGTGATGAAGCAGCTTCCACCAGAACTTTTAATGGATTCACAAAGGATTATGGCTTCATTACGGTCTTGCGCTTGAATCCGAACACGGTAATAAGTACCTTTTCCTGGTATAAAAGCGGATTGAATATTTAAAGAACGGGCACCGATAAGGAATCCAAACTTAGATTTCATATTTTTTAAAGAATTTCTAGCTAGCTCATGCGTTGGTTGAGATGCAAGTTGTACGTAATAACTTTCTGAATTTTGTGCTGCGACTTTGTTTGATGATGTGGGGCGAGACGCGGCGGGTGTTTCAACTTGTGTATTTCTTTCTGCATGAGAAGGAATAGGGATAAATTTTTCTTCAATATTTGAGTTAGAAGTACTTTCTGCGATTATTTTATCAATATTATTTTTGAGATCAAGATCTATTTCTTGATTGTTTATATCAGAATCATGCGACGAAACAAGGGAGGAATCTTGAAGTTCATTAGGAGTTTGATCAATGTTTTCTTCAGACTGAGCAGCAGTTTTGCTCTTTGTTTGATGTACGGGAGCTAGTGTAACTGTACCATCTTGATTTACAATAACAGTTTGTACTTCTTGCGTGGGAATAGTATGGTTTATGGCTTCTGTGACTGCATCTTCAACATCAGATTCATTTAAAGAAGAAGATGAAGCGTTTGAAGATTCTTCAGGATTTAATTCTTTTAAATTTTCAGGTTGTTCAGAGTTATCAATAAGAAATTGTTGTGTGTTTTCTTGTTTTTCATTTTGTTCAGTTGTTTGCTTATAGATATCTAAATTATGTGCAACATCATTTTTCGGTTCAGTTGTTTCTGGTTTGAATTTAAAAGGCGCATTATCAGCGTGGATAATGATCGTTTCTTCATTTTTTTGTGATGACATAAAAAAGTGCGAATAACCAGCAAATCCAATTCCTATTAAAATAAGTATAAAAATACCTTTAATGAAAGTTTTACCAAAAATAAAACTTTTTAAGGGAGGAGGAGCTGGTGGATGCGTGGGAACTTCATCTGAGCCTGTGTATGATGAATTCTCGCTAAAAGGGGGAAAATTATATTCCATATTGGCAGAAGAAAAATAGTCGGAATTTTGTTCTTTAGAGTTTATATAAACACCTTCTTTTGAATTTTGCATAGACTGATGAAAAACTTCACTAAAAACCTCATTTTTCTGTTGTTTTTGAGAAAAATTATCCGTTGGGACATTTCCTACATTAAGTACATCAGCAAATTCTTCCTCTAAACCACCACTAGTTGGCACATCATATTCTGGCGCTTCATACGGGACTTCTGGAACCATAATAGGGCCAGTTTTTTCTACGATTTCCTCTGAAAATTTATAAGTATCAACATTGGGAGGGGGAGTATCTCTGTGCGTATAGTTATGGGCAAAAAAGCCATCCGTTTGTTTTGTATTCAAAGAGGCTGATGAGGAAAGAAACTCATCTGAATTACTTTCATCATATGAAATTTCTCTATTTGGGTTAGAGGTACTTTCGGTGTTATTGATGTATTGGGCTTGAGCCTCATTATATATTGGAACTTTTTCGCTATAAGTTTCTTTTTGTGAAGGGTTTTCTTCAAAAAAATGGGGATAATTGGTTGTATGATCTTCTTGTGAAGCCCCCTTTAAATAAGATTGTCTATCAACTGGTGGAGAATCCAAAGGTGAGGAGAAGGTACTTTTTGTTTGATTTCTTGCAGTGTTTTGTCTTTCTGACATAAGGTTAGAAGATGAGAAAAACTCATTTGCCTCTGTAGAAGAGGAGACATCAGGATAAGAAGAGGAGACATCAGAATAATCTTTTTTGATCCAATTTTCTTGATCAGCTGAAATTTTATAGGGATGGTTTACAGGAGTGTCATAGAGGTTTTGATTATCATCATGAGTTTGTTGTATATTCGTAGCTTTAGGCTGTTGTGAATTTGTTTGTGAAAAACGATTGGTTTGTTCAACAGATTCTGGAATCTCTTTCTTATTTTCGCGCCTTTCAGATTTATCAAAAAAGAAATTTTCTGATTCTGATTGTGAAATAAGATTACTTTTTTTATGAAACGAATCAGCACTGGTTGCTGTTGTTTTCTCTTGAGGGGATTGGTTCTTCGGGATTGGTAATGGAGAAAGCTCATCTAAAATTTGTTCTTCATCATGACTGCTAGGTGAAGAATATTTCTCTTCAGATAAATTATTTTGTTTTGAATGGTTGAAAGAAGCAGCTTGTGCGATATCTGAGGCTGTTGCGTTGCTGGTTGCATGCAAGTCCCATTGTTTTTTTTGATCATCAAACGGTAAGTCATGTGCTAAATTATTTTCAAGTTCCTCTTCTAGAAAGGACAAATAAAAATCATCATCATGGGATGATGTTTCGGGGTGAGATGTTGATCGATCTGTCTGTAAAGAAGATTGCTCATTTTGGTTTCCGCTTTGTTTGTGCGGATTAAAAATGCGCGTAAGTCTTTCCAAAGGATCATGGTGTTCATGATCGTGTTTTGTTTCGTGTAGATTTTTGCGATCGTTATCGCTCATAGCTTTTCTCACATGGTGATTTGCACTTACGTGCAATCAATGGTTGATTTTGATTTGTTATATTAAAATTATAAATTTTCCCCCTCTCATGCAAGGATACATGAAAAAGTTTATCAATAGAGTACCTATTGTATGTATTTATAGAACTTTTTCAATGCATTTCTATTGGTGCTTCGACTCCTATGATGGTAAGTCCTGATGATAAAATATTGATAACAGCTTGTATCAACCCCAATCTTGCAAAGGATAACTCTTTATCATCAGGTTGAATAAAGCGTAAATTGAGATTTTCACTCCCTTTATTCCAATGGGTGTGAAAGCTGGAGGCAAGGTCATAAAGATAAAACGCTAATCGATGCGGTTCCTTATGAACGACGGCCTGTTCAATGATACGTGGATATTCAGAAAGTTTGCGTATTAACAATATTTCATGGTCATCTGTTAATCGATGAAGATGGGCGATTAATGTATCATTTGAAAAGCTTTTAATATGAAGCGCTTCCTGTGCTTGACGAAAGACTGAGTGACAACGTGCACTTGCATATTGTACGTAAAAGATGGGGTTATCTTTTGATTGTTCTGTTACTTTTGTAAAATCAAAATCAAGAGGTGCTTCACACTTACGGTATAGCATCATAAAACGCACAGGATCACGCCCAACCTCTTCGACAACATCGCGTAGAGTGACAAAAGATCCTGCTCTTTTTGACATGCGTACAGGATGACCGTTGCGAAAAAGTTTTACCAACTGACATAAGAAGACGCTTAATTTAGCTTTATCCCCAGAAATTGCTTTTGCCATTGCCTCTAGCCGCTTTACATAGCCAGCGTGGTCTGCGCCTAGAATATAAATCATTTCATCAAAATGACGATTAAATTTATCCCGAAAATAAGCAACATCAGCAGCAAAATAAGTGTAAGAACCATCAGATTTGACTAAAACACGGTCTTGGTCATCACCAACATTTGTTGAACGGAACAAAGTTTGTTCACTTGGTTCCCAATCTTCTGTATTTTTTCCCTTGGGAGGGGGTAGTTTTCCTTTGTAGATATAACCATTTAAAGTGAGGTCGTTGATGGTGTTACGAATGGCGCGTGCATTATCTGCATAAAGCATTCGCTCAGAGAAAAAGATATCATGATAAATATTAAGAGCAGCCAAATCTTCGCGAATCATGGTCATCATTGCATGAATTGCACGTTCTTTCACAAGAGATAAGGCTTCATCTTTATCCATCGTGAGGAGTTGGTCACCAAACTCTTGAGCAAGTGATTGTCCCAATGGTATCAAGTATTCTCCAGGATAGAGCCCTTCTGGAATTTCATTAATTTCTTGCCCAAGAGCCTCACGATAGCGCAATAGTACAGAGTGGGCGAGGACTTCGATTTGTTGACCAGCATCATTGATATAATATTCTTTCGTAATGTTATAGCCCGTAAATTGCAGCAAATTGGAGAGAACATCTCCAACAACCGCTCCGCGGCAGTGCCCTACGTGCATTGGTCCTGTCGGATTTGCTGAGACATATTCAACATTGACGCGTTTTCCTTGTCCCATTGGGATACGACCATAAGAAGTGCCTGATTCAAGCATGGATTTTATAGCATCTTGCCAAAATAATTTTGTAAGCTTTATATTTATAAAACCAGGACCGGCAACATCTATATTTTCGATAGAGGAATCATTTTTAAGAAGTTCTATGATTTTATCTGCAAGTGCACGTGGATTGATTCCAATAGATTTTGCAAGCACCATAGCAGCATTGGTTGATAAATGACCATGGGAGGAATCACGCGGAGGATCAACAGTGATTTTTGATAAATCTAGATCTTCTCCATTTTTCCCTTTTATATCAGATAATTCAATTGATCTCTTAATTTTTTTTTCGAAGTTTTTAAAGATATTCATATTTAGCTTCCATGATGATTCCAAAAGCCATTAGACGAAATTATCTGTATGGTCAAATAAACGGTGATATTCACGTAGAGCGTAGTGATCTGTCATGCCTGAAAGAAAGTCAGCAATCAAACGTGCTAACTCTTGATTTTTTAAGTGCACTGTTTTGTTCTGCCAACTTTCAGGCATTGTATTTGGTTTTTCATAATAACAATTGAATAATTTTTGTACAATGCGTTTTGCTGCATTGCGACGACTAAGAACTTGTTCATGGTAGTAAAGATTTTTAAATAAAAAGTTTTTTAGTTCTTTTTCATAAACAGTCATTGTTGGTGAAAAGGTGACAATAGTTTGTTTTGCTTGGTGAATATCGTTTATGCTTGCTGGTTTGATGCGTGCTAAATTTTCTTGTGATTGTTTGATAACATCTTCAACCATGGTTGTTATTTGTCTTCGTACAAGTGTGTAACCACGACGCGCTTGGTCGAGATGGGGGTGCTCATCTGTTATATCTTTTAATATTGCTGCTGTTAGTGAAACATGTTCAAATTGATCGAGTGTTAAAAATTGCGAACGTAGACCATCATCAATATCATGCGCATTGTATGCGATATCATCTGCAATAGCAGCACATTGCGCTTCTAGTCCTGCAAAACAATCGAGTGCAAGGTCTTGCTTTGCATTGTATTGTAAAATATCGATAGGAACCTCCTTATTCTTCGCGTGAGGACCTAAAAGGGGACCATTATGCTTTACAAGTCCTTCGAGGGTTTCCCATGTAAGGTTAAGTCCATCAAAATTTGCATAGCGCTGTTCTAGTTTTGTGACAATGCGTAATGCTTGTGCATTATGATCAAAGCCACCATAATGTATCATGGCTTCATTAAGCGCATCTTCTCCAGCATGGCCAAAGGGCGTGTGTCCAAAGTCGTGAACAAGGGCAATGGCTTCGGCAAGGTCTTCATCAAGACACAGGGCACGGGCTAATGTTCTTGCAATTTGAGAGACCTCTATGGAATGGGTTAGGCGAGTACGATAATGATCGCTTTCATCAGCAATAAACACTTGCGTTTTATGTTTAAGACGTCGAAATGCATTAGAATGGATAATACGATCTCTATCTCGTTGAAAAGGTGAGCGTGTGGCGCTCATCGTTTCATGAAATAATCTACCACGGCTTGTTTGCGGATGAGCACTGTACACTGCTCGAGATTGGTAATTGAAGTTGATATTGCCTATATCCATTGCAAGCTGCCCATTATCATCTTAAAATTGAGAGTGGTTTATGACAAATAAACTTCTCTTTGAATATGGGATACTCTTTCTTGATGGTTTAATGCAAGGATATATAAAATGAATGTGAAAATTTCAGATGTTGCTGCCAAAAAAATTGCACAGATACTTTTGCGTGAACCCGATAAAATAGCATTGCGTATTTCTGTTGAAGGTGGTGGGTGTTCTGGTTTTTCTTATAAATATGACTTGGTTTCTGAAATGTGTAAAGATGACCTCGTTCTCAAAAAAGATGGGGCAGTTGTGTTTATTGATTTACTATCACTTCCTTTCATAGAAGGAGCTGAGATTGATTTTGTTGATGATCTTATGGGGCAGTCTTTTCAAATCCATAATCCCAATGCTGTTTCATCATGTGGTTGTGGTGTAAGTTTTTCAATTTAAAATGATGGCTTTGTGATATTGTTTCTTGAAAAAAAGATCATGTTGGTCAACAATGTGAAAATGGGTATTCTTATAAAAATAGTGCACCGATGTGTATGGTTGTGCGTGGTGCTTGCTTTATTGATCTGGAGCCACTGTGCTTTTTCTGAAGAAGGAGAAGGGAGAGATCGGCAGCAGGGACAATCAAGGAGTTTTATTGTAAAGTCTCAAGAGCAGGAAAAAGAAAATGTAGCATCTCAAACACAACTCATTTTGAATGCTCGATTAACAAATAGTTATCCGGATATTGAAAAAGGGCTTGTCTGGCGGGTTTATGCCCCTATTATAGGGATTGATAATAAATTACCATTAGTGGCAACCTATAAGGGGGGAAGTGCGCGTTTTGATCTCGAACCAGGAAGTTATCTTGTTCATGTCTCATTTGGTCATATGAGTGCTGTGCGCCATATTCGTTTAAAAAATGGACAGAGTCTTGTAAAAAACTTTAATCTTGAGGCTGGTGGTGTCATTTTAAATGCAACACTGCTCAATGGTGTAATGAATGAAAAGGAATTACGTTTTACCATTTATGAGGATGAAAAAGAAAATGATGATACGGGGGTGATTTTATCAAATGTTAAACCCCAATCAGTTGTGCGTTTAAAAGCTGGCCGCTACCATGTTGCTTCCCATTATGGTTCTATTAATGCGACGGCTCGTTCGGATATTCAAGTGGATGCTGGTAAAATGACAGAAGTTACCCTTGAACATCAGGCCGCTCAGATTGTCTTAAAGCTGGTACGACAAGAAGGAGGGGAAGCGCTTGCAGATACCAGTTGGTCTCTTGCTAATGATTCTGGTGATATCGTTTATGAAACAGTTGGTGCTTATGTTTCACTCGTGTTAGCGGAGGGAGAGTATATTGCAATTGCTAAAAATAAAGATAAAATCTATCAAAAAGTTTTTTCAGTCGTTTCTGGTCATGATGAAGATATAAGTGTGGTGGCGAATGAGCAAAATATGCAACGAATTGATGAAGATGTGGATTGATCGTTGTTCATGGGGGTAAACTATGATGAGAGACGGGGTATGAGTTTTGATTGAAATTTCAACAGTTGGTGTGTTTTTTGCTGGGGCACTCTCTTTTTTGTCGCCCTGTGTTTTGCCATTAGTTCCTCCTTATTTGTGCTATATGGCAGGTGTTGGTATTGATGATTTTCGCTCAGAAAATCGTGATGAGAAAGTCTTTATACGGTGGGCTTTATTGTCTTCTGTTATTGCTTTTGTTCTCGGGTTTACGACTGTTTTTGTTGTTTTAGGTGCCAGTGCTAGCACAATTGGGAAATTCATCGGTTATTATCGTGATTGGTTTGCCCTTGCTGCTGGAATTGTCATTATTATTTTTGGTTTAAATTTTTTGGGGATTTTCAAGATCACTTTTTTATTTCGTGAAGCGCGTTTTCAGACCCAAAAAACACCTGCTGGTCCTTTAGGCGCGTATATTATTGGTTTAGCTTTTGCCTTTGGTTGGACACCGTGTATTGGCCCCATTTTAGGTCCTATTATAACGCTTGCTGGAACAAAAGAAACTGTGGGAGAGGGAGCTATCTTATTAGCGGTTTATGCATTAGGTCTTGCTATTCCTTTTATGTTGGCAGCTTTATTTTCGAGCAGTTTTATGCGATTTTTAGGAGCTTTTCGTATTCATTTAGGAAAAGTTGAAAAAATTATTGGTGTTTTTCTTATTCTTACAGGGATTTTGTTTTTAACAGGCTCTATGCAGGATCTTTCATTTTGGCTTTTAGAACATTATCCTTCGTTGAGCTATATTGAAGATATTCGTTGGCATGATATTATGATTTTTTTTGGATTTTCTCGTTAGTCTTATGTGTTTTTATGGTTAGAAGTTGTCTTTCTATTGTTCTTGCTGCAGGTGAGGGGACGCGCATGAAATCGTCTCTGCCTAAGGTACTTCATAAAATTGCTGGATTGCCTCTTATATGCCATGTTCTAAAACAAATAGAATTGGCAGGCTATTCACAATTAGCAGTCGTTGTGGGATTTGGTGCTAAGGAGGTTACGCACGTTGTTCAGTCATTTGTAAAAGATGCGATGATTTTTGAACAAAAAGAGCGTTTAGGAACAGCTCATGCTGTTTTATCTGCTCGTTTAGCTTTGCAAAAGGAAGTGGATGATGTTCTCATTGTTTTTGGGGATACGCCTCTCATTCAGCAAGATTCATTGCACCAAATGCGTGCACAGCTTGCTGATGGAGCAGATGTTGTTTTTGCAGGTTTTCATACCCAAAATCCAACAGGTTATGGGCGTCTTCTCGAGAAAAATGGTCAATTGATCGCAATTGTAGAAGAAAAAGACGCTAGCGATGAAGAAAAAAAGATTTCTTTTTGTAACGGTGGAATACTTGCTATGCGTGGAAAACATGCACTTTCTCTTTTAGAGAAGGTTGGTAATAACAATGTGAAAAAAGAATATTATTTAACAGATATTGCTGCTCTTGCAACACGCGAAGGATTAGATGTGCGTGTTGTTGAAGTTCCTTTTGAAGATATTGTAGGAATTAATAACGGTCTTGAGCTTTCTGAGGCTGATTCTTTATGGCAAAAACGTAAAGCGCGCGATTTAATGTTATCGGGTGTTACACTCTTAAAGCCAGAAACACTCTATTTTTCTTATGATACAGAAATTGAACCAGGGGTGGTGATAGAACCAAATGTTTATTTTGGGTTAAGCGTAAAAGTACAATCTGGTGCTGTTATTCATGCATTTAGTTATCTCGAAGGTGCTGTGGTTGGTAGGGATGCACAGATTGGTCCCTATGCACGTTTGCGTCCTGGAACAGAGTTGGCGAAGTCCGTAAAGATTGGAAATTTTTGTGAAGTCAAACAAGCTAAGGTAGGAGAATCTTCTAAAATCAATCATTTAAGTTATATTGGTGATGCTGAAATTGGTGCACATACCAATATTGGAGCCGGTACGATTACGTGCAATTATGATGGATTTAACAAATATAAAACCATGATTGGTGATCATGCTTTTGTTGGGTCTAATACGGCACTTGTTTCCCCATTGGTAATAGGGGATGGCTCTTATGTTGCTTCAGGAAGTGTTATTACTGAAAATATTCCTATGAACAGTATGGCTTTTGGGCGTGCACGACAGGTTATAAAAGAGGGCTACGCGACAAAATTTCGAGAGCGCTTGTTAGAAAACAAACAGAAAAAATGATTATTTTCAGCTTATTCCTTTGTTTCGTGTTAATCTAACGATGGATAGGATGTTTATTCTTAAAGATTGCCGTACTCCATGTTTGAATTATTTTATTATTTATAGTTTTAAATAAAGGCTGTTGGATTATTTTATAAGATTTAAATCTTAAAGATGTGGGTTGGAGCTTTTTAATGTGTGGAATTATTGGAATTCTTGGAAAGAGGTGTGTTACGTCTTCTTTGGTTGAGGGGTTAAAACGTCTTGAATATAGAGGGTATGATTCATCTGGGGTGGCAACGGTCCATAATGGGCATCTTTATCGTGTACGTGCTGAAGGGAAGCTTGTTCATTTAGAAGAAAAATTAAAAAAAACACCTCTGGAGGGAAGTTTAGGGATTGGTCATACCCGTTGGGCTACGCATGGAATTGCTGTTGAACGCAATGCGCATCCCCATGTGACTGAAAAGCTTGCGATTGTTCATAATGGTATTATTGAAAATTTTGTAGAATTGCAAAAGGAACTCATAGAGGATGGTTATATCTTTGAAACAGAGACGGATACGGAAGTTATTGCACATTTAATAACGCGTGCATTAAAAGATGGACTTTCTCCGCAAGAAGCTATGCGTACCAGTTGGAAAAGGCTGCAGGGGGCTTTTGCTATTGCTCTTATTTTCGAAGGTGAAGATAACCTTATGATTGCGGCTTGTTCTGGTCCACCTCTGGCAATTGGTTATGGAAAAGATGAATTTTTTGTTGGGTCAGATGCGATTGCTTTGGCACCATTCGTTGATTATATTAGCTATATGGAAGACGGGGATTGGGCTGTTCTCACACGGGAAGGCGTCACAATTTATGATGTATATAATCAACCGGTAAAACGTCCTGTGACAACATTACTTGAAGAGGCTTTATTGATTTCTAAGGGTAATCATCGCCATTTTATGCACAAGGAAATGTTTGAACAACCTGAAGTGATTTCTCATAATTTGGCGCATTATCTTGATCTTGGAAATTATGCCGTTCGACCTTTTAAGAATTTGATTGATTGGAAAAATATTCATCGCCTCCTTTTTGCGAGTTGTGGAACGGCTTATTATTCAACCTTAGTTGCGCGCTATTGGTTTGAGAAATTTGCCGCTTTAAGTGTTGATAATGATGTTGCTTCGGAGTTTCGTTATCGTGAACCTCCTATAACATCTGATGTGTTGTCGCTGTTTGTTTCTCAATCAGGTGAGACAGCTGACACATTGGCTTCTTTGCGTTATTGTCGTGAGCGGGGTGTAAAAACAGCAACAATTGTGAATGTAGAGCAATCAACAATGGCAAGGGAGGCTGATTTTATTCTTCCAACACTTGCCGGACCGGAAATTGGTGTTGCGTCAACAAAAGCTTTTACCTGTCAATTGGCAACGCTTGCTTCACTAGCACTTAGTGCTGCTAAACAACGTGGCTATCTCTCTGTTCAAATGGAACAGCAATTGGTTCAACAATTGGCAGAAGTTCCACGTATTTTAAATGAGGTCTTAAAATTAGAGAGCAAAATTGAATGTATTTGTCGTGATTTAGTGAATGCAAAAAGTGTTCTTTATCTGGGACGTGGGACTTCTTATCCGATTGCTTTGGAGGGAGCCCTTAAACTGAAAGAGCTTTCTTATATTCATGCTGAAGGTTATGCGGCGGGTGAGTTGAAGCATGGACCAATTGCTTTGGTGGATGAGACAATACCTGTTATTGTTGTTGCACCTTATGATCGGTGGTTTGAAAAAACTTTTTCTAATATGCAAGAAGTGGTAGCGCGTAATGGTCGTATTATTTTAATAACCGATAAAAAAGGAGCAGAAGTAGCTTGTCTTAAGACTTTATCAACGATCACTTTGCCAGAAGTTCCAGAATTTATTTCTCCTATTATTTATGCACTCCCTGTTCAGTTAATCGCTTATCATACGGCTGTTTTATTAGGAACAGATGTCGATCAACCCCGTAATTTGGCAAAATCAGTCACGGTTGAATAAAAGTATATTTCTGAATCTTTGGGAGAATAATCAAGTGTAAGAAACTGATTGATAATGATAGCTTATTTTTTCCACTTTTCTCTGTTGAACGAGAATACCGGAGACGGGATTTTTCTTTCTAAATTCTTTACGATAAAACAAAAAATATTTTCTTACCTGTCAAAAAATAGATCAGCTATGTGAATATAATGATAGAAAAATGCGCAATATTTCTTCTACTGTTTTAATGCAAGAATAATTTAGATTGAAAGAAAAGATGCTGTTGTTGGGTTGTTACTCTTTCATGAAGCATAAAGATGGTAAGGGATTGCGTAGATTGTTTATGGGTTATTCTAAGAGAGAAAACCGTATTTGAACAGAGAGGTATTTTAATTTTTATTAGAGGGTCTTTATTATCCTGCTCGCAAGAGGCGTGTAGCATCATCGTGTCCGAAAAGGTAAAGGAGCAACCGTAAAGCTTGTCCTTGCTGAGAAGAAAGATGAGGATCGCGTTGTAAAAATAAACGAGCATCTTTTCTTGCCATTGACAAAAGATCACTATGAACAGCAAGGTTTGCTATATGAAATTCAGGGACTCCGGATTGTTTTGTACCTAAAAGCTCTCCTTCGCCTCGCAGACGCCAATCTTCTTCAGCGATTTCAAAACCATCTTCTGTATTGCGGATAATATTAAGGCGTGTTGCTGCTGTTTTAGTCAGTGGATCTTTATAGAGCAAAATGCAGGAAGATTTTTTATCGCCTCGTCCTACACGTCCACGCAATTGGTGCAGTTGTGAAAGGCCAAAATGTTCGGCGTGTTCGATGATAATGATCGAAGCATCTGGAATATCTACTCCCACTTCAATAACAGTAGTTGCAACTAAAATACGTGTATTTCCACATTTAAAAGATGCCATAGCGGCTTCTTTTTCTGCTGTAGACATTTTTCCGTGGATCATACCAACGTGTGCACCAAAGCGTTCATGGAGAAATGCAAAGCGGTTTTCAATTGAAGTGAGATCAAGAGCTGTCGATTCCTCCACTAAAGGACAAATCCAATAGAGCTTTTCTCCTTTTTCTAATGCAATTGCGATTCGCTCTATAAGCTCATGAAGACGTTTCAAAGAAAGCATTGCTGTTGTAATGGGTTGTCGTCCCATTGGTTTTTCTGTAATTTTAGATACATCCATATCACCAAAAGCTGTTAAGACAAGTGTGCGCGGAATGGGCGTGGCGGTCATAACCAGCATATCAGGTTTATTGCCTTTTTCTGTAAGAGCGATACGTTGATGGACACCAAAACGGTGTTGTTCATCGATAATGGTTAAGGCAAGATTGTTATAAGTAATGCTGTTTTGTATGAGAGCATGGGTTCCGATGATAATAGAAACTTGACCTGATAGAATATCATTCAAGATATTTGTCCGCAATTTTCCTTTTTCTCGCCCTGTTAAAAGAGTTGTTTGTAATCCGACCTTTTCGGCAAGAGGAGCGATGGTGGCAAAATGTTGCCTGGCAAGTACTTCGGTTGGCGCCATTAAAGCTGATTGTTCTGAATTTTCAGCAATTTGTGCCATTGCCATCAATGCAACAACAGTTTTTCCTGCGCCTACATCACCTTGGAGTAGTCTTAGCATCGGTTCTGGTGAAGCAAGATCATTTGCGATATCTTCTACTGCTTTTTTTTGTTCGGTTGTGAGTTGAAAGGGGAGGACATTAAGCAATTTTTTAGTATAAATTCCTGTTGCTGGTCGAGAAGTGCCTACAAGAGATTTGGTTTTTAAACGCACGAGTCCTAGCGCCAATTGACAAGCGAGCAATTCATCATAGGCAAGACGTTTGCGTGCTGTACTTTCTAGGGATAGATCGTTGGGGTTAATGGGCGCATGGATACGGCGTAAAGCAACAGAAAAAGAAGAAAAATTTTGCTGCTTTTTCACATTTTCATCTATCCATTCTGGGAGGAGAGGAATAAAATCAAGAGCGTTTTGTATAGTCCGTCTTAGTGTTTTTGCAGCTAATCCTGCAGTAGAGGGATAGACAGGTTCGATGAGAGGAATCTGATTTGATTGTTCGCTTGGCGCAATATAGTCGGGATGCGCCATTGAAAATTGCCCATTAAACCATTCAACTTTTCCTGATACAGTAACTTTTTTTCCTTCAGGGAGTTGTTTTTTTAGCCAAAGAGGCTGAGCGTGAAAAAAGACTAAATTTATTTTTCCTGTTTGATCATGGGCAATAACACGATAGGGGATTTTGTTATGACCACGGGGCGGTGGTTGATGTTGATCGATGATAATTTCGAGCGTAACAGTGTCTCCTTCTTTTACACAAGCGATGCTGGGACGCATTCTGCGGTCTATGACGGAATGGGGCATTAATTGAAGAAGATCAATAAGGGTTGCTTCGCGTTGTGTAGGATTAACATTTAAGAGTTTGGTCAGTAAACCATAGGTTTTAGGTGTAATACCAGAAAGAGTTCGAATAGAATTAAAAAGAGGGGTAAGAAGATTTGGAGGCATGAGCAAATTTAACCTGCTCTTTTTGTTTTTTCTAGACCTTTAGAAGAGCTTTTTGGGGATAAAGTCATAAAGAGGAGGTTGCTTTATTTACATATTATTTACATATTGAATTTTAGGAAGAAAAATTAATATTTAAAGATAAATACAATAAAAGGGTGTAAAAATTAAAGTGCTTAGATGAGGTGTATTGTTTTTCTTTTTATTTTAGCTGTTTATTTGCTGTGAATAGAAGCATTTTCTTGATAGAACTCTCTTATAAATATTAATAAAATTGGGATATTGCTCCTATGTAGGATGATGAACTTATAGCTTTAAAGTTATGATAAACAGGAGTTTTTTTCTTTTATAAGGGGTGCTGTTTGGCATTTATTTTGTAGTGGGAAATTGTGAGAGTGGTAAAAAATAAAAATAAAACGCAAGAGAACAAAAATTCTCTTCCTCGCTTTATTCATTTGAGAGTGCATTCAGCTTATTCTTTACTCGAAGGGGCTTTAAAAATCCCTCAAATTATTCAACAGGCGATTTCAGATCATGCACCAGCGGTTGCTATTACCGATACCAATAATTTATTTGGTGCTTTGGAATTTTCACAGCATTGTCTTTCTCATGGGGTCCAACCTATTATTGGTTGTCAGCTTAGTGTTGATTTTTGTGATGAAAATGATCATTCAGGTTTGGCTAAATGGCGTAATTCTGCTAATTTTTGCTCTATTGTTCTTTTGGCTGCTAGCGAAACCGGTTATGCTCATTTGGTTCGTCTTGTCAGCCGTGCTTATCTTGATAAATGTGATACTGATCCTCCTCATATTAAAGCTAATTGGTTGTCGGCACACAGTGAAGGAATAATTGCTTTAACGGGAGGTAAGGGAGGACCTATTAATCTTTCTTTGGCGGAAGAGAAAAAAGAACATGCTGTTGAGCGCTTGATTTATTTGAAAAAATCTTTTGCTGATCGTCTTTATGTGGAATTACAACGGCATGGCTCTTATGATCGGAGAGTAGAGGCTGATCTTATTGAATTGGCTTATGCGCATGAAATTCCTCTTGTTGCAACAAATGAAGCCTTTTTTCTGAAGAGAGAAGGGTATGAAGCGCATGATGCGCTGATGGCTGTTTCAGAAGGGCAAATAGTCTCTAATCCAGATCGCAAACGTGTGACGCCAGATCATTATTTGAAGTCACAAGATGAAATGGTTACACTGTTTTCGGATCTTCCAGAAGCTTTAGAAAATAGTGTTGAAATTGCATTGCGTTGCCATATTGCCACACCTCTTCGAAAACCGATATTGCCTCGTTTTATAGAACAATCTGCTAATTCAGAAGCTACTTTAGAAGTAGAAGATAGTGAGTTGTTAAATCAGGCTAAAGCTGGTTTGAAGATGCGGCTTGAAACAATTGGATTGGCTGAAGGGTATACGATTGCAGATTATGAGCAGCGGCTTGATTATGAAATTTCAGTTATTACGCGTATGCAATTTTCGGGATATTTTCTTATCGTTTCAGATTTCATAAAATGGGCAAAGGTTCATGATATTCCCGTTGGACCAGGACGGGGTTCTGGTGCTGGTTCACTTGTTGCTTATGCATTGACGATAACTGATGTTGATCCATTGCGTTTTTCTCTTCTCTTTGAACGTTTTCTCAACCCAGATCGTGTTTCGATGCCAGATTTTGATATCGATTTTTGTCAAGAGCGGCGCGAAGAAGTTATTCAATATGTTCAAAAAAAATATGGACGTGATCAAGTTGCTCAAATTATTACCTTTGGTAAGTTACAGGCACGTGCGGTTTTGCGTGATGTGGGGCGTGTTTTAGAAGTTCCTTATCGTCAGGTGGATTATCTTACAAAATTAATTCCTGCTACGCCAGGAAGTCAGGTAGAATTGGCTGATGCTATTAAGGATGAACCTAAATTTGAAGAGGAAAAGAAAAAAGATCCCGTTGTTGGACGCGCATTAGATATAGCACTTCAGTTGGAGGGACTTTATCGTCATGCTTCAACTCATGCTGCTGGGATTGTTATCGGAGATCGTCCGCTTTGGGAGCTTGTCCCGATGTATCGTGATCCTCGTTCTGATATGCCTGTTACACAATTTAACATGAAATATGTTGAACAGGCGGGGCTGGTAAAATTTGATTTTCTTGGATTAAAAACGCTTACTGTTTTGAAAATGGCAGTCGATTTTGTTGCCAGAAAGGGGATTAAAATAGATTTATCAAATATTCCTCTGAATGATGAAACAACCTACGCTATGATGGCACGTGGTGAAACGGTTGGTGTGTTTCAGGTGGAAAGTTCTGGTATGCGCAAGGCGTTGATTGGAATGAAGCCAGACCGTATTGAAGATATTATTGCGCTGGTCGCACTTTATCGTCCAGGTCCAATGGAGAATATTCCAACCTATAATGCACGCAAACATGGGGAAGAGGAAATTGCTTCTATTCATCCTAAAATAGACCATCTGATCAAAGAAACACAAGGTGTTATTGTCTATCAAGAACAGGTGATGCAGATTGCTCAGGTGCTTGCTGGCTATTCGCTTGGAGAAGCTGATTTATTACGTCGTGCTATGGGGAAAAAAATTCATGCTGAAATGCAAAAACAGCGTACGCGTTTTGTTAATGGAGCTGTTGCAGGTGGTGTGGATAAAGATCAAGCTGATATTATCTTTGATCTTTTAGCAAAATTTGCCGATTATGGTTTTAATAAATCGCACGCTGCTGCTTATGCAATTGTTTCTTACCAAACAGCTTATATGAAAGCAAACTATCCCGTTGAGTTTTTAGCTGCTTCAATGACATATGATATGACGAATACAGATAAGCTCAATGATTTTCGGCGTGAAGCATTAAGGTTGGGTATTGAAGTTATTGCACCTTCTATACAAACATCTCATCGTGTTTTTGAGGTTGGTGATAACTGTATTTATTATTCTCTTGCTGCCATTAAAGGTGTGGGAGAAACTGTTGTGGATCATATTGTTACTTGTCGTGGGAATAAGATTTTTAAGGATTTGGAAGATTTTTGTGCGCGTATTGATCCTCGTATTGTTAATAAGCGTGCGATGGAAAGTTTAGTTTGTGCTGGTGCTTTTGATTGTTTTAACATTGCACGTGAGGTTTTATTAGCCAATCTTGGAACCCTTCATGCGCGTGCACTTCGTATTCTCGATGACAATTCTAGCGGGCAGGTTGATATATTTGGAATGGCAGGCGGATTAAAAGAACCATTGATTTTATCGCAAACAACCCCTTGGTTGCCGGCTGAGAAACTTTATCGAGAATTTCAAGCTATAGGTTTTTACTTTTCTGCGCATCCTTTGGAGGAGTATCAAGCTATTCTGGACAAAAAACGTATTCAGACTTGGGGTAATTTTGCCAATGCCGTTAAAGGGGGAGCAACGGCTGCACGGCTTGCTGGAACTGTTGTGGCAAAAAACGTGCGTAAAACAAAATCTGGTAAAAAAATGGGAATTATTCATTTTTCTGATACAAGTGGACAATATGAAGCAGTTCTCTTTTCTGAGGCACTATCGGATTATGAAGAGATGCTAGAACCCGGAAAATCTTTTATTATTACGGTAAGCGCAGAAAATCGTTCTGAAGGAGTTAGTTTGCGAATTGAAACAATTCAGTCTTTGGAAAATGAATCATTACAACAGCATAAAATGATGCGTCTTTTTATAAAAACAGTTGATATGCTTCCACAAATTGAACAAAATTTAAATCTTGGGGGAAATGGAGAGGTTGGGCTTATTTTAATTCAAGAGGATGGATTGCGAGAAGTCGAAATTGCGCTTCCTAAGCGATATAAGGTAAATTCACATGTCGCAAATGCGATGAAATTAATTCAGGGTGTTGTTGATGTAGAACTGAGTTAAAGAAAGATTAAAGATGGGAGCTGATTTTGAGTGGTGTTTTTGCTTTTAGGAGAGCTAAAAATTGAGCTTTTAAAGTCGGATTGTAGGTTTCGAAAAATTTTGCTTTTATTTGAGTAAATTATGATGGGTTTTAGTGTCATAGAGTCAAAAAATCTCGTTCTTTCGTAATATTCAAAGTACTGGAAAAATTTTATAAGTTTTTATCATTATTTTTTATGGAATTCATTGCATCATACATGTAAAGCCAATTGAGATCTGACATAATGCTCTCTGGTGTACGAATTTTCATCATGAGATTGCGTGCAATTGCTATGGGACCGGTTGCGTGATAGGCTAATCTATTGAAATCTCCGCGTTTTTTTACTGCTGCAATACGGGGGGTGCGTGTTGTTTCGTAAAGCGAAAGTGCTTTCGTTAATGAAAAATCTTGCAATGAAAGTGCTTCTGCTAATGTGGCAGCATCTTCGATTGCCATAGCGGCACCTTGTGCTGCAAAAGGTAAGGCAGCATGTGCGCAATCGCCAACAAATACTTGTCTCTCTAAACCGATAAAACGATTTTGTTTCATTTGAAAGAGTGGCCAATAGCTCCATTCATCAATATGATCAAAGATTTGTAAGATTTTTGAATTCCAATCTCTAAAAAGAGATTTGAGTTTTTCTTTATCTCCTTTATGAGCCCATCCTTCTTTTGAATTTTCTCCATTTGTGATGGCGACAAAATTAAAAATTTTTTCTGACGATTGAATGGGATAGACAACAAGATGATTTTTTGGTCCCATCCAAGCCGTAATTGTCTTCATATTTTGCAATGAAGAACGAAAGTTTTGAGGAAGATTATCAAATGTTGTTGTTGCACGCCAAGCAATAAAGCCACTAAAATTTGCTCTTTCATGAAAAGGAGATTGTTGCCGTAATGTTGACCAAACGCCATCACATCCGATCAGGAGGGGCGTTGAATGAAGCTGTTCTGTTGCCGTATCTGTTTTTATTGTTGTGATTTTAATGTTGCTTGCAGATTGGGTAGAAGATACAATCGTTTCGCCTGCTTTGTATTTGATCAAAGGATTTTCAATCACTGCATTATATAAAATTTTTTGTAAAGCCGCGCGGTGAATCGTCATATAAGGGGCTTTCCAATATTTTTCTGTTAGATTAATAAGATGAGCCCGTAGATGTATTTTTAATGATAGTCCATTTTTTAACTCAAGAAAATGTGGGATTGTCGCGACTTCAGCGAGTTTATTAAGAAGTTCCCAGCGAGCAAGAATAGATGTTGCATTTGGTGTCAGTTGAATACCAGCGCCTATCGTTTCAAGTTGTTTGCACTTTTCGATAATGGTGCTTGCAATTCCTTTATGAGCGAGTGCTAAAGCGGTGCTTAAACCAGCAATTCCTCCTCCAACAATGATGGGTGATTGTTCCACAAACGATTTCATATTAAAGCAGAATTAAAAGAGTGGTTATTAAGAAAGCCAAAAAACGCGATTATAATAGCTTTTCTGGATGATATAAGCATCCTGTTGGGTTTGTTTGATCGTATGATAGCGAGGGAACATAACGATAAAGGGTTGAGCAGTAAGGGCAAATTTTCTCATCTGCTGCTCCCATGTCGATAAAGATATGAGGATGATCGAATGGTTGTGTAGCGCCTACACACATAAATTCTTTCACACCAATTTCGATTGTTTTATATCCAAGGTCATTTTGGAAATGAGGAATATTGTGATCAGCCATGGGGTACAAACTCCAGAATAAATTGTCTCATCAGCTATGATTGGGCTCTTCTATTTTATAGGCGTGAGTTTGTAATAAAGCTTATGATAATGCAAGCTGCTTTTTAAGACAAATTTCTCCTATTTTATGCTATATTATAATAATTGTCTTACTTTTAGTGCTTTGCGCATAGAAGATAGTTCCAAGTATTTTTAAATATTAAATGGAAAAATGATAAGGAAAGTTAGGCATTGATATATTATTATGATGATAACATGTTATCAAATGTTATGTGAGATATTTCGTCAAGGATTTTAGAAAATATAAAAGAAAATTATTTAGGATATATGGAACAGAGGGTGGTAGATAAAATTTCTATATCGAATATAACAATGAAAAATCCGGTACGGTTTATTAATCGAGAGTTTTCATGGCTACAATTTAATAATCGTGTTTTGATGGAAGCGGCTAATGCGAGACATCCTTTATTAGAACGTCTACAATTTCTTTCTATTTCAGCTGCAAATCTTGATGAGTTTTTTATGGTTCGTGTTGCAGGATTAGCAGCTCAAATTCGTTCTCGCATTACAGCGTGCAGTGCAGATGGGCACACTCCACAGGAACAACTTGATATTGTATTAGCTGAAATTTCAAAGCTGCAGGCTCACCAACTACGAGAATTGAATGTTTTACGTAATGAATTAAAAAAGAATGATATTGAAATTATTTGTTCTGATGATCTTTCAGAAATTGAAAAATCATGGCTTGAAAAATATTTTCTTGAGACAATTTTTCCTGTTTTAAAACCTTTGCCTGTTGATTCTACTCATCCTTTTCCATTTATTCCTAATTTAGGGCTTTCTATTGCGCTTCAATTGTCTGGAGAAACTGATCAGAACTCTCACATAGTGTTGTTGTCTATTTCAATGCTTTTGAGGCGTTTTATTCTTCTTCCTCAAGAGGGTAATCATTTTCGTTTTATTGCATCTGAAGATGTTATTTGCCTTTTTATTAAACATGTATTTCCTAACTATGAGGTTACAGGAATTGGTATATTTAGAGTAATCCGAGATAGTGATATTGAGGTAGAAGAAGAAGCTGAGGATCTTGTTCATTTTTTTGAAACTGCTCTCAAAAGGCGGCGCCGTGGGCAGGTTATTCGAGTTGAGTTTGACGCAAGAATGCCAGAGAGTTTACGCCAATTTATAGCGAATAGTCTCGCTGTCCCTGATAATTGTATTAATGTTCTTGATGGATTTTTAGCGCTTAATACGGTATCAGAAATTGTTTCTATTCCTCGTGATGATCTCAAATTTATTCCTTATATTTCTCGTGTTCCAGAATGTATTCGTGAACATAAAGGGGATTGTTTTGCGGCTATTCGTGAAAATGATATTGTGATTCATCACCCCTATGAGACATTTGATGTTGTTGTCCAATTTTTACGTCAAGCTGCTTGCGATCCTGATGTTGTGGAAATCAAACAAACACTTTATCGTACATCAAATGATAGCCCAATTGTTAGCGCTTTGATTGAAGCAGCTGAACAGGGAAAGTCTGTGACTGCTTTGGTAGAACTTAAAGCACGTTTTGATGAGGAAGCAAATATTCGTTGGGCGCGGGATCTTGAATGTGCTGGGGTTCAAGTTATTTTTGGTTTTATTGCATTAAAAACTCATGCTAAGATGTCATTGGTTGTGAGACGTGAGGGAAAACGTCTTTGCTCTTATGTTCATCTTGGAACAGGAAATTATCATCCCATTAACGCTAAAACTTATACCGATCTTTCTTTTTTTTCCACGGATGATGATATCGCTCATGATGTTGCGTTATTGTTCAATTATATTGCGCAATATGAGCGTCCAAATGAAACAATGAAGATTGCTTTTTCACCCTTAACATTGCGTGGTCGTATCTTAGAGCATATTGAGGGAGAAATTGTTCATGCACAACAGGGAAGGTTTGCTGCTATTTGGATGAAAGTTAATGCATTGGTTGATCCTGAAATTATTGATGCTTTATATCGTGCCAGTCAAGCAGGGGTGCGAATTGATTTGGTTGTGCGGGGGATATGTTGTTTACGTCCTCGTATTCTAGGAATTTCGGATAATATTCGTGTAAAATCAATTGTCGGGCGTTTTCTTGAACATAGTCGCATTTTTTGTTTTGGGAATGGTCAAGATTTGCCTAATGAAAATGCACTTGTTTACTTAGGCTCTGCTGATATGATGCCTCGTAATCTGGACTATCGTATTGAAATATTGGTTCCAGTTTTTAATAAAATAGTGCGTCAAAAAATTCTTTTACAGATTATGTTGGCTAATATTATTGATAATCAGCAAAGCTTTGATATACTTAAGGATGGAACATCAAAACGTATTACGCCGCAGATAGGTGAAAGTCTATTTAATGCGCAGGAGTATTTTATGGCCAGTACAAGTTTTGCAGGGGAAAATGAGTCTTTTGAGTCTTCTGTTTCGCGCTTGGTTGCGTTGCATCGGCAACAAGCCGAAATACATAAAGACTAAAATCCAATGACATATAGAGATGCTCAAGGTCGGTTAAAAGGGTGTAAGCCTGTTGCTGTTATTGACATTGGCTCAAATTCTGTTCGGTTGGTTATTTATGAGGGGCTTGTTCGCTCACCAACAGTTTTATTTAATGAAAAGATTCTTTGTGGTCTCGGTCATGGTGTGGCAAAAACGGGATTTTTAGAAGAACAATCGATGAAAATGGCATTGCAAACACTGAAACGGTTTCGTACGCTTTGTCGACAGATTGGGGCAGATGAGGTCTATACTTTAGCAACAGCAGCAGCACGAGATGCAAAGAATGGCGTAGCATTTATTCAGCATGCTGAAGATATTTTGCAAAATAAAATATATCTTCTTTCAGGAAGTGAAGAAGCTATGTATTCAGCATATGGAGTTGTTTCTACTTTTTATCAACCAAAAGGTATTTCTGGAGATCTTGGTGGTGGAAGTCTTGAGCTGATTGATATTGATCATTCTGATGTTGGTGAAGGGATAACTCTCCCATTGGGTGGTTTAAGGTTACAGTATATGTCAAATAATGATAGTGCTGTAGCTACAAAAATTGTACATGAGCAATTTTATAAATCGTCTGTTGTTCGTACTCGTAAAGGTACAGCACGTTATTTTTATGCAGTAGGGGGGACATGGCGTAATTTGGCAAAACTCCATATGGCAATGAAACACTATCGGCTCCCTGTTATGCATGGCTATGAAGTTGAAGCCGTTGAAATGGAGAACTTTTTACGTCTTGTAGCACGTGGCAATATTGATGATTTGAGAGGGATTGCAGCGATTTCTCAGAATCGTCGGAAACTTTTATCTTATGGGGCAATAGTTCTTATTGAACTCATTCAGTGTATGCAGTTTGAAAAGATAATTTTTTCAGGTGCTGGAGTTCGTGAAGGTTTTCTTTATTCACGATTGCCGCAGGCGATTCAGCTGTCAGATCCTCTCATTGCAGCATGCACAGAAATGGCCATTTTACGGGCACGTTCACCAAAACAAGCAGAAGAACTCATTGATTTTACGACGAATGCTTTTGAAGTTTTTGGAATTTCAGAAACTGAAAATGAATGTCGTTATCGTCAAGCTGCTTGTCTTCTTGCGGATATTGGTTGGCGTATACATCCAGATTATAGAGGTAATGAAGCAGCAAATCAAATAGCTTTAGGATCTTATCCAGGAATTTCCCATGAAGGGCGCCTTTATGCGGCGCTTGCTGTTTTTTTTCGCAATACGAGTTTATTGGTTGATAAAGAATCTCTTCCCATTTTTCAATTAGCAACTCAAAATATAATTGAGAAAGCACGTATTCTTGGCGAAACTATGCGTATTGCTCATCTTTTTAGTGCTTCTGTTGCAGGAATTTTACCTCATTTATTGTGGCATAAAAAAGCAGATCATATTATCCTGCAGATCCCAAAGAATTACGCTGGGTTATTAGGAGAACGTCCTCTTGGACGATTACAGACGTTATCAAAAATAATAAAACAACCTCTCGCTTTTGAAATTTTTTGATTTTTTTCCTAATTTATTCGTGTTTTATGTCTTATAATAGGGCTATTGACGAGGGATAAACTAGCTAACCTATCATCATGAGCTGGACAATAGGACTTGTTCCATAACTTTCATACCAGACACCACGCAAGGCATTGGTAATGCTCTGAGCATTCATAAAATAAAACATAATTTTTTATTCTGTTATTTGCGTCACAAGATGGATTTTTCACTTCATAAGCTTCATGTGAAAATGAAAGCCTTGTCCATTTTTACCTGAAAAGGTTTTCTTTTTATGCTGCGTCGTTATAACGTTTCTGTTTAGCTTGCTCGATTATATTGATAAGATTCGATTGTAACCAACGCGATAAAAAAACAAACTTTTAAAGGTTTTGGGAGAGATCCATTGGTTACATGACACCGGAATGTTGAAATACTCATATGAAGCAGTTTTGCACTTTCACGGTCTGTCAAAAGAATATCATTTCAGTCATTATAAAATCCTTTCACTATAAAAAATAGAAATAAATCATAACTATTTATTAACCATGATTTTTTGAAAAGCGTTTAATCTATAAAAAAAACAGCGCTTTATCATATAATTTCTTATGTAAAACTTTATGAGTCTTATTGAGATGGAATGAGAGAATCTTATGATATTCGGGGGTCTAATTTAATATAAATAACGCTAGATTATCTTTATAAATCAGTATGTTGTCTTTGTTAGGTGTTTTAGTTGTTATGCTGGCTGGTTTTTGATTGTTATATTGCAATCTCGGTAGTTTTTTAATACGATATGGGGACGTAAGATATTATATCTTTGTTTGTTCCTATTGCTAGGCTGCTATTTTTTTAATGAGTGCGCTTTTATTATCAGAACTTTTTCTTTTCAAAACTTTTAAATAAGGAGCTGTCTGTTTTTTTTAGATTATTTTTAATAGGATTGCTATTTGATTGACTGGGTAAAGATTTAGCTGTCATTTTTAATAAGAGTTCACTATTTAATTTTTAACTTTGTCAGAAGTAGGCTTTATTTATCCTGTTTGCGTTGGTCTATAGGGCATACCAATTGATGTAGATAATGAGTAGCGTAATGGATTTTTCAAAATGAAAATGTAAATTAAAGCTGTTTTGTGCTTATTTTTCCATCGTTAAAGTAAAACCCTATCTGTCCCTTTAGCAGTTGTTCGGCTTTTTGACCAAATATTTCATAGCGCCAGCCATTCATAGCGGGAATATTTTTCTTTATTCCTCCATTGGCAATTTTTTCTAAATCATTAGATGTTGCAATAATTTTAGGGGCAATGCTGTTTTCATTTGCAACAATTTTTAATAACACTTTGAGTAGATCGATAACAGCGGCTGTCGTATCATTGAGTGGATTATGTTTAGGAATGGGGGGTAAAGTAGAAAGATCCACCTCTAAGCCTTCATGGACAGCTTTGATTAATGATTGAGCAATTGAGAGTTTATCCCAGTTCTTATTAAGACTGCGCAACCGTTTTAATGCAGATTCATCTTTTGGTTGTTGGGTTGCTATTTCTATAAGACATTCATCTTTTATGATATGACGACGTGGCATATTGTATTTTCGTGCTTCACGTTCCCGCCAAGCTGCTATCTTTTGTAATACAGCAAGTTCACGTGGCTTTTTAATTTTTCCTTTCACTTTTTTCCATGCTTCATCTTCTGGCATATCATAGGTCTTAGGATTTAAAAGGATTGTTATTTCATCGTCCATCCAGTGAGCACGTTGATTTTTTTCTAACCTTTTTTTCAATAATAGGTAAACGTCTCTTAAGTAGGTTACATCGGCAAGTGCATAGAGCAGTTGTTTTTCAGACAAAGGGCGGTAACTCCAGTCTGTAAAGCGGGAGGATTTATCAAGATGATGCCCCGTGCAGCGTTGTACAATTTGATCATAGGAGATAGAATCACCAAATCCACAAATTGATCCTGCTATTTGCGTATCAAAGAGAGGGGAAGGAATAACACCTCCAAGATGATAAATTGTTTCAATATCTTGGCGCGCAGCATGAAAAACTTTTACAACTTTTTTATCTATCATAAGGTCAAAAAAAGGTTGTAAATCAATATCCGGTGCTATGGGATCAATCAAAACTGTGATATCTGGTGATGCGAGCTGGATTAAACACAGTTGAGGCCAAAAAGTTGTTTCGCGGATAAATTCAGTATCGACTGTTACAAAATCAGAGGTACGTAGAGCGTTAAGTGCAATTTCAAGATCGGTTGTTTGTGTAATAAGATTCATCATTTTATTATAATTCGATAAATTAAATTTGTCCTTTATTGACTTTATTTTTGAGTTTTTATTTTCATATCTTGACAAATGGTTGTTAAAAAGCGTTTGTAGCGCATATGAATATTATAATCAAAGGCAAAAATATGCACCGTTATCGCAGTCATCATTGTGCGGCTCTTCGTAAATGTGATGTAGGAGCACAAGTCCGTCTTTCGGGGTGGGTTCATCGTGTTCGTGATCATGGCGGAATTCTTTTTGTGGATTTACGTGATCATTTTGGAATCACACAAATTGTTGCTGACCCTGCTTCGCCGGCTTTTAAAGTTATTGAAAAAGTGCGTTCTGAATGGGTTATTCGTGTGGATGGAGAGGTATGTGCACGTTCCGATGAGGTTATTAATGCAACGCTTCCAACAGGTGAGATTGAAATTTTTGCACAAGAGGTAGAAATTCTTTCAAAATCTGATGAGCTTCCTTTACCGGTTTTTGGTGAGCCTGATTATCCAGAAGATATTCGATTAAAATATCGTTTTCTTGATTTGCGTCGGGAGACTATGCACAAAAATATCATGCGTCGGACTGAAATTATTGCGGCTATGAGACGGGCTATGCAAAATAATGGTTTTACCGAATTTACGACGCCACTTTTGACAGCTTCATCACCGGAAGGAGCACGTGATTTTTTGGTCCCAAGTCGTGTTCATCAAGGAAAATTTTATGCACTACCGCAAGCACCACAGCAATATAAACAATTGTTGATGATGTCAGGTTTTGATCGTTATTTTCAGATTGCTCCATGTTTTAGAGATGAAGATCCAAGGGCCGACCGTCTTCCTGGTGAATTTTATCAATTAGATGTTGAAATGAGTTTTGTTGAGCAAGAAGATGTTTTAGCAACTATGGAACCTATTATGCGTTCTATTTTTGAAGAATTTGCAGATGGAAAAACTGTGACACAAAGCTTTCCTCGCATTTCCTATGATGAAGCAATGCGAAAATATGGTTCTGATAAGCCTGATCTACGTAATCCGATCATTATGGAAGATGTTTCTCAGCATTTTTATAATTCTGGTTTCAAAGTCTTTGCTCAAATTTTAGCGAATGATGAGAATGCACAAGTGTGGGCTATTCCAGCTAAAACGGGTGGAAGTCGTGCTTTTTGTGATCGTATGAATGTATGGGCACAAGGCGAGGGGCAACCAGGGCTCGGTTATATTTTTTGGCGTGAAGAAGAAGGAAAATTGGAAGGAGCAGGGCCTATCGCCAAAAATATTGGTGAACAGAGGACTGAAGCAATCCGTATACAGCTTGGACTTGAAAGTGGTGATGCTTGTTTTTTTGTGGCTGGAGATCCAAAAAAATTCGCATCTTTTGCTGGAGCAGCTCGTACACGGGTAGGGGAAGAATTAGATCTTCTCGATAGAGAGAGTTTCTCTTTGGCGTGGATTGTTGATTTTCCATTTTTTGAATGGAATGAAGATGAAAAAAAGATTGATTTTGGACATAATCCTTTTTCCATGCCTCAAGGGGGAGAAAATGCTCTTGAGACCCAAGATCCTCTTACTCTTAAAGCTTTTCAATATGATCTTGTTTGCAATGGTTATGAAATTGCATCAGGTGGAATTCGTAATCACTTACCAGAAATGATGCTTAAAGTTTTTGAACTTGTAGGACTTTCTAAGGAAGTTGTGAAAGATCGTTTCGGTGGTCTTTATCGTGCATTCCATTATGGGGCTCCGCCACATGGTGGCATGGCTGCGGGAATTGACCGCATCATTATGCTGTTGCAGGGTGTTAAAAATTTGCGTGAAGTTGCTTTATTTCCTATGAATCAACAGGCACTTGATCTTTTGATGAGTGCTCCGTCTGATGTTTCTCCTACACAATTACGTGATTTAGGAATCCGTATGGCTCCTACTCACAAAAATAGCTCATAAAATTGATTATGGATTGTTTTCATCTTTTCTACGTAGAGTGAAGTTTTGATGCCTCTCAAGAGCATCATGTGTGTGTGTGTATGCTGTTTGTGAAATTTAGATAGACAAAAACGCCATTGTGTTGATTCTTTACGAGGCATTTTTATTCCTTGTTTTTATAGTGGCTGTTTCCTTTGTGATAGGTGAGGAAATGATTGTGATTGTTTTATCATGAATACATTAGAAATGAGAGAATTCTGTAATATTTGGAAGTCTCATTTTAGTTGAAAAAAAATGAATTATCTTTATACGACAATATATTATTTATTTTTTATTGAAGTTTTTACAATGTTGTAGCAGAGAATTGTGTTTCTTCGTTTTTATGAGAATAATGCGGTTTTCTATTCTATGGACTTACTCTGAAAAGTTTAAATTTTATAAGCTTTGAATATTTTTTTAGTTTTTCATGGAAAAACTGAATGGGGTTGTTATACAATTTATCTTTATAATAAAAGATGATGTTTGAAAGGTGCTTTTGTCATTCCAAAAAGAATGAAATAACTCTTTGTGAGCAGTTAAATTATTATCGGATTTGACAAAGCTTTCAATAAATTACTTAGAACAAGGGGGGAAGGACATGTATAAATTTTTCAAATTGATATAATTTTCTGTTCATGTTCTAATCGCAGCGTTTGTTTTTATGTAATTGACTTTTAATAAAAAAGTCGACTCATAGAAGATTTCATTAAATAAATCCTATAAAATAATTTCTTATTATTGTGGGAATTGTTGTTTTAATACTATGTCTGATAAAATGAATTTACCTTTTGATAAAGAACACATTGAACCAATAGAATTACGCTCTGCTTTACAGGAACGTTATTTGGCTTATGCACTTTCTACGATTACACACCGTGCATTGCCTGATGTACGTGATGGATTGAAGCCTGTCCACCGGCGGATTGTTCATGCGATGCGTCTTCTCAAACTAAATCCTGGACAGTCTTATGCGAAATGTGCGCGGATTGTCGGTGATGTCATGGGAAAATTTCATCCTCATGGGGATGCGTCTATTTATGATGCTTTGGTGCGCTTGGCTCAAAGTTTTGCTGTTCGTTATCCATTGGTTGATGGGCAAGGCAATTTTGGTAATATTGATGGTGATAATGCTGCTGCCATGCGTTATACGGAAGCACGTATGACTGAAGTGGCTGCATTGTTACTTGAAGGAATTAATGAGAATGCTATTGATTTTCGTTTAACCTATAATGAAGAAGATGAAGAGCCTGTTGTTTTACCAGGAGCTTTCCCTAATCTTTTAGCAAATGGTTCTTCTGGTATTGCTGTTGGTATGGCAACATCTATTCCACCCCATAATGTTGCTGAGCTTTGTGATGCAGCGCTCCATTTGATTGCGCATCCCGATGTAAATGATGAGGAATTAAATCAATTCGTTCTTGGTCCTGATTTCCCGACGGGGGGAATTTTAGTTGAACCTAAAAAAAGTATTGAGGAATCCTATCGTGTTGGGCGTGGATTCTTTCGCTTGCGTTCACGTTGGCATCAGGAACCTAGTAGCCGTGGTTCTTATGTGATTGTTGTGACTGAAATTCCCTATCAGATTCAAAAGTCACGTCTTATTGAAAAAACAGCAGAGTTATTGCTTGCACGCCGATTGCCAATGCTTGAGGATATCCAAGATGAATCAGCAGAAGATATCAGAATCGTGCTGGTTCCTAAAAATCGGTCGGTTGATCCGGAGCTCCTTATGGAGTCTCTTTTTAAATTGACTGACTTTGAAGTAAGATTTCCCCTTAATCTGAATGTTTTGTCTTTGGGAAAAATACCCAATGTTCTTTCTTTGCGAGAAAGTTTGCAGCAATGGCTTGAACATCGTCAAGAAGTGCTTATTCGTCGCTCTCATTATCGGCTTGATCAAATTGATAGCCGATTGGAAATTCTTCATGGATATCTTATTGCCTATTTAAATCTCGATGAGGTCATTCAGATTATTCGTGAAGAGGATGAACCGAAAAAGAAGCTGATTAATCGGTTTGAATTAACAGAAAATCAAGCTGAAGCTATTCTTAATATGCGCTTGCGTTCTTTGCGTAAACTTGAGGAATTTGAAATTCGTAAAGAATTTGAAAGTTTGAAAGCTGAAAAAGAAAAACTACAGAATTTATTAGCTTCTCCTATAAAACAGTGGAAAATAATTTCAGAAGAAATCAAAAAAGTTCGAAACACTTTTGGTCCTGAAACATTCTTAGGGAAAAGACGTACGACGTTTGAAGAGGCACCAAGACATGATCTTGATGATATTCAACAAGCAATGATCGAAAAAGAACCGATTACTATTGTTATTTCTGAAAAGGGGTGGATGCGTGCTTTGAAGGGACATTTGACCGATTATAAAGCGCTTTCTTTTAAAGAAGGAGACAGTTTAAAGTTAGCATTTCCAGCATTTACAACCGACAAGATTGTGCTGATCAGTACGGGTGGAAAGTTTTTTGCTATTGGTGCAAATAGTTTACCTGGAGGGCGGGGACATGGTGAACCTATTCGTCTTTTAGTTGATATGGATGATGAGCACGATGTTCTCACAGCTTTTGTGCATCACGCCGAGGAAAAATTGCTCTTGGTTTCATCTCACGGTAATGGTTTTATTGTTTCTTCTGCAGAAGTGATCGCCAATACACGAAAAGGAAAGCAAGTGATGAATGTGAAAGCTCCTGATAAGGTAAAGCTTTGTGTTCCGGTAAATGGTGATCATGTTGCTGTAGTCGGTGAAAACCGTAAAATGCTTATTTTTTCTATTGAACAAATACCAGAAATGAATCGCGGTAAAGGTGTTCGTTTACAGCGTTATAAAGAAGGTGGTGTTGTTGATGCCAAGACTTTTAATTTATCAGAAGGCTTAAGTTGGCAAGATACAGCTGAACGAATCTTTAACCGCCAGGCGGACGATCTCTTTGAATGGATGGGAACGCGTGCGGGTGTCGGGCGTTTGGTTCCAAAAGGATTTCCAAAATCAGGAAAATTTATTAATTAAATGTATTTTATAAATGGGAAAATTCCCTATGGTTTTATGATTGTGTAAGATATTAATTTATAAGGATAATTTATTATTTTTATATTGAAAGAAAAATCTAAAGCGTGAGGTTTTTTCTATTTTGATCTTGTTTAGGTTAAATCAATCAAAACTGTTTTTTAAACATTACAGCATTTATGGGTGCTGTCGTGAAATGATTTGATATTTTGAGAGCTGTACCCTTAAACAAACAATGTGAATGTTTAACACAAGAGTGTTCTATTTGGAGATGTTTTATTTGTCTGATAGGTTTATCTCCTTATTGTTCAAGAGAGATGTTATTAATTTTTCGTAAGGGATATTTATTCGTTAGGATTGCTATGATATTGCCTAAAAAGATGTCCACGTTCCGCCCATAAGACGAGGAGTATGGCAATCAGACTAAGAAAGAAAAATCCTGCCGAATTAGGGATGGTCGTCTCATTAAATTGTTGAGCAATAAAAAAACTGAGACCTGTGCCAATAGATGTTTGCAGAAAACCAGATATAGACGACGCGGTCCCAGCTATTTCTCCTACAGGTTCAAGAGCGAGTGTATTGAAGTTTGCCATAATACCACCGCAGGCAAACATCAGTATACAGAATAACAGCATGTAAAAAGCAAAAGGAAGAATACCATCTGTTAAGATAGAGCCAACAAACCATACACATGAAGTGATACAAAAAAGTAAAAGCATCGCGTGAGCGATACGCCGCATTCCAAGGCGTCCAACGAGTTGAGAGTTAAAGAAAGATGATAGAGCTTGAAATGCAGCACCAACTGC